>JAFIEN010000298.1 GCA_020832515.1 Rubellimicrobium sp.
CGAGCGCCATGCCCAGCGTCTGGCCCCGGCGCTTGACCCGGCGCTTGCCGTCAAGATCGGCAACGCGGGGTGCGCGGTTCAGCAGGAAGCGGAACTTGTTGAACGGCAGGCTTTCGGCCTGCAGCGCCCGCTTGAGCTTGAGCGTGTTCTGCGCCGATCGCATGTCCAGTTCGAGCGTGGCGAAACAGATATGCGCGGCCTGCAGGACCGCTTCGGACCATTCGACGATCACCGGCGGCATGTCGATGATCACATAGTCGAAATTGACCCGGGCCATCTCGATCAGCCGTTCGACATCGGTGCTGTTGACCAGATCGAGCGGGACCATCTCGCCGGGCGAGGTCAGGACGTGAAGCTTCTGGTTGTAGGTCAGCAGCGATTGCATGAACACCTCGCTGTCCATGCTTTCGGTGTCCGACAGCATCTCGATCACCGCCTCGCGCCGGGGCAGGTCAAGATAGGTCGCGACCGAACCGTACTGGAGGCCCAGATCCACCAGGCAAACCCGTGGGGCATCGTCCTTGCTGACCTGGGTCAGTTCCCAGGCCAGGTTGATCGCCAGTGTCGTGGCACCTGTCCCGCCGGCCATGCCATAGACCGGGATCACCACCCCCGACCGGTCTCCGGTCGGCTTGAGCGTGTTGCGGATCTCGGGCGCGATGGGCAGTTCGGGTGCGGGCGCCGTGACGCGTTCGATCGCACGGGCCAGTTCGCCTTCGGGAAGCGGGTAGGGGACGAATTCGTCGCCCCCTTCGCGCAAGAGCTGGTGAAGGGCGGCGGGGCTGACATCTTCGGTGATGAGGATCACCTTGATCGACTGCATCTTGGCAGCGGCAATGATGTCGATGATCAGCGACAGATCGGTTTCGTCCTCGCTGTCGAGGGCGATCGCCACGAATTCAAGCTGACCGGCATCGGGCTGTTCGAGAAATGCCAGCGCCTCGGCGAAGGACAGGTCACCCCAGGTTTCACCCAGGGCGGCTTCCATATCCTCGATCAGAAGATCGAAATTCTGCACATCCCGGCTGATCGTGCAGGCGACGATCGGTTGCGGTTCCGGTTGCAGTGCGGCATTTCTGCTCATAGCCAGGCGTCCCCTTTGCGAAGGGTCCGGCACAAGGACAGGACACGCGGTCGTTCTGCCCCAGCCTGTCCTGCCACCGGGTTTCACCGGGGCAGGGGACCCACTGGCACTAAGGTCGCTGCCAAAGGGGGCAGGATTTTGGCGGAAAGTAAGTCATTGTTGGGTGGGGCGCGACGATCGGCTTGTCAGGCGGGCGTTGTTGCCGGCGTCGGGAAAAGGGCCCGTTCGGCCTGACTGCATTCGGCCAGACCGCGTTCGGACCAGGCGCCGGCGGAAGTCGCCAGCCGCCCGCCCGGCGTCAGTTGCTGACGTCGCCGCCGCCCAGCGCTTGCGCGCCCAGGGTTTGCGATGATGTCGCGCTTTCCACATATTCGCGGAAGACGATCTCGGCATAGCGGCCGTTCATGACCGTCGGGTGGCTTTGCACGAAGCCCGACACTTCGGTCACGGTGCGGCGGTTCTGCCGCTCGGGTCCCGGGGTCGGGATCAGAGGGCGCGTCAGGCCCTTCGAGACAACCGCATCCAGCCGCGACCGCGAGACGCCCTGGCTGGTCAGGTAAAGCACCGCCGCCTCTGCCCGCCGCAGCCCCAGCTGCTGGTTGAAGGCGGCCGAGCCGACAAGGTCGGTATGGCCATAGACCGTGAAGCGGACTTCGGGGAACTGGTTGATCCAGACCGCCTGACGGCGAAGGATTGCGCGCGCCTCGTCATCGAGCTGGTAGGAATTGAAGGCGAAGTTGATCGTCGTGGGCACTTCGGCGGCGAATCGCTGGGCAAGGTTGATGCGGTATGTGCTGTCACCCGTCTGGACCAGCGTGTTGTTCATGGTGGCGTTGCCGAAACCGCCATCCGCGAGGGCCAGACCCGCCTCGGAGGTGAAGGTTCCGCGCGTGGGATCCTGCACATCGCAGGCACCAAGGACAAGGAGCGCAGCCCCGGCGATCACAAGACGTTTCATCGGCCGCACCTCTCTGCCCTCAGCCTCAATCCAGCACATAGCCGTAGGACCCGCTGAAATCCTGCCGCGCCACTTCGCCGGCGCCCCCGGTCTGCGGGCCGGTTGCCGCGACGCGCCCAAAAAGGAACAGATCGCTTTCCGAAGGCGGTCGCACCCGGTCGGTCGGCAGGGCCAGTGTCTCGCCCCGGGTGGGCGAGACCAGATGCGCGGTGATGATGATCACAAGCTCGGTCTGTTCGCGGCGGAACTCGGCGCTGCGGAACAGCGCGCCCAGCACCGGAATGTCGCCCAGCCAGGGCACCTGGCCCGACAGGCTGCTGAAATCATCCGACAGAAGGCCCGCGATGGCGAAGCTTTCGCCGTCGCGCAGTTCGACGGTGGTCGATGTCTCGCGCCGCCTGAAGGCGTCGATCGTAAAGCCGGCCTGGGTGAACCCGTTGGACGGGTCGATCGACGAGACGGCGGCATTCAGCTCGATATTGATGAGGTCGCCGTCGATCACGCGCGGAATGAAGTTGAGCTCGACCCCGAACGGCTTGTACTCGACGGTGATCGTGCTGCCGTTGCGGGCGACCGGCACCGGATATTCGCCACCGGCCAGGAAGCGCGCCTCCTGTCCCGACAGGGCTGTCAGGTTCGGCTCGGCCAGCGTGCGGACCACGCCACGCTGTTCCAGCGCCTCGAGCAGCATGCCCACCTGCACCCCGCCCGCGTTGAAGCCGAAAAGCATGGCGGCATTGTTGTTGTTCGAGCCGGGGATGCTACCGGCGAAGGCGCCATCCACACCGCCGGCGGTGTTGAGGGTGTTCGACCCGCCCGCCAGCCCCAGATCCCCGCCAAGGCCCACGCCCTGCAGGGCCAGAGACGACGAGAGCGACTTGGTGACCGACCGCTGCATCTCGGCAAAGCGGACGCGCAGCATGACCTGCTGGGTGCCCCCGACGCTCATCAGGTTCGAGACCCGGTCCGGGGCATAGCGCTGGGCCAGTTCGAGGGCGCGATCCAGCCGGGCGATGGAAGAAACCGTCCCCGACAGCACGATCCCGTCATTGGCGGTGCGCACCTCGATCGGCTCGCCCGGCAGGATCTGCTCCAGCCGCTCCTTGAATTCCGCGATGTCGGGGGTGACGCGTACCTCGACATTCGTGATCAGCCGCCCGTCCGCACCAAGCAGCGTAAGGGTCGTGCGCCCGGGCTCCTTGCCGAGAACGTAGATCGAGCGGTCCGACAAGGACGAGATGTCGGCAATCCCCGGATTGGCGATGCTGAGTTCCGTGAAGGGCACGTCGCTTTCGACCACGACCGCCCGGTTCATCGGCACGTTCAGCGGGGCCGAACGTGTGCCTTGCACCACACGAAGCACCTCTGCCTGCGCCGGATGCGGCCCGACAACGGGTGCGACGCCAGCCGCAAGGATCAGGCCGACAAGCGCGGCCCGCAGAAATCTGTCAGTGCTCATGTGACCTGCCTCTTGATCACGGGGCGCGGGCGTAATTTGCCCGTCATTGTGCCAATTGATGCCCTGCGCGGGCTTTCTTTGCAAGAATCAATGTTTTGCAGCCACAGGCTTATGTGGGCGGCCCGCAACACTTTCACCAATGCGAAAGGGCGCGCCATTAGGCACGCCCTTGATAATCAAGGAAGGTTTTCCTCAGCTGCAAGGTATCTCGGTCACCACGACCTCGCCGCCCTTGCGCTCGGTGATGTGGCACACTTGCGCCACTTCGACCTCTTGCTGGGGTTCCGGGGCGATCCGTCCGCTGATGTCGTTGCCCGTCACCGGCGTGACCTCGGTCGAGCCGGCCACGTGTTCGCCAAGCAGTGCCAGCGTCAGCGACCCGCTGGACTGGGCCTGGGCCAGGCGGGCGACCTGCTGGGGGGTGACCTCGACCGTCACGGTCCGGGCGATCATCGCGCCCGAGACATTGTCGTCGGTCGTCTGGTCGACCGCGACGATGCGGACACCGCTTTCGATCAGCCGGGTCACGGTGCTACGCTCGCCGCCGCCGGCGTCGCCTGTCCAGATGATGTTGACCAGATCGCCGGGACGCAGGAAGCCCGACACCCCTGACGTGGCGTTCACGCTGATTGCGAAGGCGTTCATGCCCGGAGCAAGCCGGTTGGTGATCCGCGCATCCTCGCCGGGTGCGGTCACCTTGACGGCCAGCACCGGCTCGTTCGCTTCCATGGGACGCAGAACCCGGCGGGGCACGTCCGGCCCGTCGGGAAAGATCTCGTCGATCGTGCGGAAGACCCCTTGGGGCAGGTAGGGCTCGGCATGACGGATCATCTTCAGATCACCCGGCAGAAGCCGCTCTCCGAACCCGATCGAGCGGTTGAGCGCGACCACCTCGATGGTGGGCACCCGCTGCGCCGACGCCGCCCGTTCGGCTGCAAGCTGGGCCGCCTGAGTGTCCAGATGTCCTCGCACCATATACACGGCAGTTCCGGCAAGGCCGACACCTACCACCAACACCAATCCGAACATTGCACGCATCTGCCAGCCCCCGTTATACCGCCTACTGCCAGCGCACCGCCGGGACTTCGGCCGACTGCAGCCGGTTGCCCGTGGCACCTGACGATTCGGTCGCGCCGCGCGAGATACTCGCGGCCGTGACCACTCCGAAAATGAGAATTCCGCCGGTCAAGACGACCCAATCCACAGTGACCGCACCTTCTTCGTCAGCGACGAAACCTTTCAGGAAGTTCCACACGTTCGATCTCCTGCTTTGCTGAAGCCGCCACCAACCTGCCCTGTGTGTGGCGGCAGATCTTGGCATGAATGCGGCCGCTTCTGGCTACTTTGCGGGCAAGGGCGCACGCGAGGATCGGGCGACCGCCACGGCGAACCGAACACCCGCCCGACGAGGTAGCCTTGCCGTGGACGGAGCAGGGGGAGGGGTGGCACGGGGGGCCGGTGGTACGGTCTGGTCCTAGTCCCCCTGACGGTCACGGACCCGGGTGCCGTCGGCAAGGCTGCTTGCGGGAAAAAGCACGACCCTT
>JAFIEN010000299.1 GCA_020832515.1 Rubellimicrobium sp.
CCTGCAATTGGGCGTGATCAGCACCTCGACCGTCGATGTCTCGACCGCCGAGACCTGATCGACGCGCTTGAGCGCCTTGTTGGCCTGCAGCGACAGAAGTTCGGTCATCGCGGTGCGCAGCACCACCCGGTCGCCCACCTGCAGCGTGACCCCGGTCAGGTCGCGCCGCAGCGAGGCGTCACCCCGGACCACGTCGATCAGCCGCACGCCGTCACGCTTGAACAACTGGACCGACAGGACCTCGCGCCCGATCAGGTTGCTGTCGGGCGGGATCACGGCTTCGGTGAAATAGCGCATCCGGCTCTTGTCGGTCAGGACATTGGCCATGCTGGCCCGGTCGGGCAGCAGGTAACGCGCGAACAGCGCCAGATAGGTCACGCCCACGACGCAGAGGACAAGGCCCACCCCCGTGATCTCGAAGACATTGAAGGCCGGCTGACCCTGGGCCTGGGCCACGCCGTCGACCAAGAGGTTGGTCGAGGTGCCGATCAGCGTCACCGTGCCACCAAGGATCGAGAAATAGCTGAGCGGGATCAGCAGTTTCGAGGCCGAGACCTTGAGCTTCTGCCCCAGCCTGACGAAGATCGGCATGAAGACGACGACGATGGGGGTGTTGTTGACGAAAGCAGACAGCCCCAGCACCGTGCCGGTCAGCGAGGCCAGCGTGGCCGTCGGGCGCGCTTCGGCATGGCGCGCGGCCAGACCCGATATCCAGTCCAGCGCCCCCGTCCGCACCAGCGCGCCCACGATGATGAACAGCGCCGCGATCGTCCATGGTGCGGTGTTCGAGAAGACGGCATAGGCGGCCCTTTCGGGCAGGATGCCAAGGATCAGCATGGTCACGGCACCGGTGATCGCCACGACCTCGACCGGAAAGACCTCGCGGACGAAGGCCACGAACATCACCAGGACGATGCCAAGCGCCACATAGGCCTGGATCTCGGGCGCAAGTTCGATGCCGAACATCAGACGGACCTTTCAACAGGAGTGGCAAGCCGGGGGCGCGGCGTGACAAGGGCAAGCCCCGCCAGCATCAGGACAAGGGCGGCCCATACCCAGCCCGAAAACCGTTCACCCAGGATGACCATGGCCCAGATCATTCCCGTTCCCGTCACGATATACGATGTCTGTGCGGCAAAGACAGCGCCCGCATTCAGCGCAAGCCAGACATAGGCCACATAGGCCAACGCATGGATCGCAGCCGAAGCGACCAGCGCGAATTCGGCCGCCTGCCAGGGTGCGGTCAGGGGATTGATCCACAAGCCGGTCGACAGCGCAGCCGGCAGCACGATCACCGCGCCCAGGATCGAGGACAGGCACATCGCCTGCACCGCATCCATCCCCCCCATCGTGCTGCCCGCGACGTAATTGCCCTCGATCGCATAGAAAAACGGTCCGATCAGTGCGATGGGGATGACGGCGATCATCGCAGGGTCAGGCAGGCTGGCCTCGGGCAGGGCGATCAACGCCACACCAGCGATGCCGAGCGTCAGACCCAGAACGCGCAGCGCGCTCAAGCGGTCCATGCCCAGCGCCAGCGCGATCGGAAACGAGATCAGCGGCACCGACGAAATGAGGATCGACATGATCCCCGCCGGCAGATGGGTGACCGAGTGATAGAAGGTCATCCCCGGAATGACCGAGCCTGTCAGCGCAACCACCAGTGCAAATCGCAGGCTCTTGCGCGTGATGACAAGCCCCTTGCCCCGCAGCACCAGCATGGCCCCAAGGATCAGCGCCCCGAGCATGAATTGCCAGAACATCAGACCCAGATGCCGGTAGCCGGTCGAGACGGCGATCTTGCCCAGAACCTGGCTCGATCCCCAGCACAGGCCGCAGAACAGCAGCACAAGAAGGAAGGGCAGGTTCTGGCGCAAGACGGGCGGCCTCAGGGCGCCGAGGACGACAGGGCACCGCCCTGCCGCACCATGGCCAGCCGCGTGGCAAGGCCGGTGCGGTCGTCGGTTTCGACGTAAAGGCCCGAAAGGGTGGCCGGCCCGTTCGCGGGGGTGAAGCGCTCTTTCTGCATGCCGGTCACGAAACGGCGCAGCGGCTCGGCCTTGTCCATGCCGATGACGGAATTGTAGTCGCCGCACATGCCCGCGTCGGTCTGATAGGCGGTGCCGCGCGGCAGGATCATCGCATCGGCCGTGGCGACATGGGTATGGGTGCCGACCGCGACACTGGCCCGCCCGTCGCACCAGTGGCCAAGGGCCATTTTCTCGGACGTGGCCTCGCAATGGATGTCGATCAGGCTGGCCTGCACCATGCCACCGGGCGGATGGGCGCGCAGCACCGGATCGAGCGCCGAGAAGGGATCGTCGAAGGGCCGCTTCATGAAGACCTGACCCAGCACCTGCGCGACAAGCACCTTGCGTCCCTGCGTCGCCTCGAACACCCGCGCGCCATGGCCGGGGGCGGCCTTGGCGTAGTTGAGCGGCCGCAGGATACGGGGTTCGTTCTCGATGAAGGACAGCATCTCCCTCTGGTCGAAGGCATGATCGCCCAGCGTCAGGACATCGGCGCCGGCGGCCAGAAGGACGCGCGCATGTTCCGGCGTCAGCCCCGCGCCCGACGAGGCGTTCTCGGCATTGACCACGACGAAATCAAGCCGCCAGTCGGCCCGCAGGCGCGGTAGCCCCTCGACCAGAGCCGTGCGCCCCGCACGGCCCATGACATCGCCCAGAAACAGGATCCTCATGGGATGAAAGCCTTAGGCCCCGCCCCGGGAACTGGCAAGCGGCGAGCGCGGACGGACAGCGTCAGACGCCTTTCAGGGCGATGACGGCGTTCAGACCGCCGAAAGCGAAGGCATTCGACAGGACAGCCTCGACCTTCGCCTCGCGCGCCTCGTTCGGCACCACGTCCAGCGCGCATTCGGGATCGGGTTCTTCATAGCCGATGGTCGGCGCGATCACGCCGTCGCGCAGCGCCATGATGCAGGCCAGAAGCTCGACCGCGCCGGTGCCGCCGATCAGATGGCCATGCATCGACTTGGTCGACGAGATCATCAGCGCATCCGCATGCGGGCCAAAGGCATGGGCCACGGCGGCGCATTCGGTCTTGTCGTTCGCCGCCGTGCCCGTGCCGTGGGCGTTGATATAGCCCACCGCCTCGCGCGGAAGGCGCGCATCGGCCAGCGCGCCGGTGATCGCGCGTTCGGCCCCGGCGGCCTGCGGCATGACGATATCGCCCGCATCCGACGACATGGCAAAGCCCAGCACCTCGGCCAGGATCTCGGCCCCGCGCGCGCGGGCGTGCTCATATTCCTCGAAGACGAAGGTCGCGGCCCCCTCGCCCTGAACCATGCCGTTGCGATTGGCGCTGAACGGCCGGCAGGCGTCGCGCGACATGACGCGCAACCCCTCCCAGGCCTTGATGCCGCCGAAGCAGAGCATCGCCTCGGACCCGCCGGTCAGCATGACCGTGGCCCCGCCCGACCGGATCATCTGGAAGGCCAGCCCCATCGCATGGTTGGAACTCGCGCAGGCTGTGGCGACCGTGAACGAAGGCCCGCGCAGCTGAAACTCCATGCTGACATGGCTGGCCGCTGCATTGTTCATCAGCTTGGGCACGATGAAGGGATGGACGCGGTTCTTGCCCTCTTCATAGACGGCGCGGTAATTCTCGTCCTGCGTGTTCAGCCCGCCCCCCGAAGTGCCAAGGACCACGCCCGAGCGGACGGACAATTCCCCCTCGAAGGACAGGCCGGACTGGGCGATGGCCTCTTTGGCGGCCAGGAGCGTGAACTGGGTAAAGCGGTCGTAAAGCGCGATCTGCTGGCGGTTGAAATGGGCCTGTTCATCATAGCCCCGGACCTGCGCCCCGATCTGAACCTGAAGCCGCTCGATATCGCGGATCTGAAGCGGGCCGATTCCGCAGCGCCCCTCGCGCATGGCCTCCAGCGTCTCGGGCACGTTCGCCCCGAGGGCGTTGATCGTGCCAGCCCCGGTGATGACGACGCGGTGCATCCCGCTAGCCCTTCTCGGCGACCAGCGCCTCGACCGCCGCGATGATGGCGGCGACCGAGGAAATGTCGAAGGCGCCGTCGTCCGGCGCATTGGCGTTGAACGGCACCGAGATGTCGAAGGCCTCTTCGATGGCGAAGATGGATTCGACAATGCCAAGCGAGTCGATCCCCAGATCGTCCAGCGAATGCTCGGGCCGCACATCGGCAGTGTCGAGCATGGCCTGTTCTGCGATGATCTCGATCACCTTGTCGGCCGTGCGCATTCGATCCGTTCCTCCCGGGCCAACCGACCGCCCGCGGGAACCGGAAGCCTGATCAGCCGCCCGTGATTTAGTCTGTCTCAGGCGGGTTTGGAACCGCTTTCTGCTGCGACATCCAGCGCGGCAGGCGGCGGAGCGCCTTGTACATCTCGACCTGCTGTTCCATCCGCACGGCGGGGCTGCCCATCAGGACACGGCCCGCAGGCACATTCGACATCACCACCGTCGCGCCCGAGATGACCACATCGTTGCCGACGCGGATGTTGTCGGCCAGCCCCGATTGCCCCCCGACGACCACCCGGTCGCCGATCACGGTCGAACCCGCCACGCCCGATTGCCCCGCCATCAGGCAATGCGCGCCCAGAACGACGTTGTGACCGACATGCACCTGGTTATCCAGCTTGCAGCCATCGCCGATCCGCGTGGGCCGGATGGTGCCCGCGTCGATGGTCACGCAGGCGCCGATCTCGACATCGTCGCCGATCACCACGCTGCCCAGCGAATGGATGCGGTGCCAGCTCGGATCCTCGGGCACCGTGACCGGCCCCTTGCCCATCGTGGCGCGCGACACCTCGACATTGCTGGGCGTTTCGGTCACGAACGAGAACCCGTCCGAGCCCACCACCGCATTCGGCTGGGCGATGAAGCGCGCGCCGATCCGGACCCGCGCGCCGATGCGCACGCCGGGATGGATCAGCGCGCCCGGGCCCATCACCGCACCCGGCCCCCCCGTCACCTGCGCCCCGCTCCCGCCTCACCCCCCCCCCCCCCCCCCCCCCCCC
>JAFIEN010000300.1 GCA_020832515.1 Rubellimicrobium sp.
GTAGCGCGCCAGGGCACTGGATCAATTCCTCGATCCGCCGGACGTATTTGATCGCCTGCGCCGGCAGGTCGGCCCAGCTGCGCGCGCCGGCGGTAGAGCCGCTCCAGCCCTCGATCGTTTCGTAGATCGGGCGCACGCGGGCCTGCGCCTCGGCCGCGGTCGGCAGATAGTCGAGCTGCCGGCCATCAAGCTCGTAGCCCGTGCAGATCTTCAGTTCGGGCAGCCCGTCCAGGACATCCATCTTGGTCAGCGCGATCCCGTTGACACCCGACAGCGCGCAGGTCTGGCGCACCAGCACCGCATCGAACCAGCCGCAGCGCCGGGGGCGGCCCGTCACGGTGCCCTTCTCATGGCCGACACGGGCCAGATGTTCGCCGACGTCATCGAAGAGTTCGCAGGGAAACGGCCCCTCGCCCACCCGGGTCGTGTAGGCCTTGACGATGCCCAGAACGAAGCCGACCGCACCCGGACCAAGCCCCGTGCCCGAAGCGGCCATCCCCGCCAGCGTGGTCGATGAGGTCACATAGGGATAGGTCCCGAAATCCACATCCAGAAGCGACCCCTGCGCCCCTTCGAACAGGATCCGCTTGCCCGCCTTGCGCTTGTCGTTCAGCACCTTCCAGGCGGGCGCCGCATAGGGCAGGATCATCGGCGCGATCTCGAGCAGCATCGCCTTCAGCGCGGGCCCGTCCACCTCGTCAAGGCCAAGGCCGCGGCGCAGCGCGTTGTGATGCGTCAGAAGCCGCGCGATCCGGGCATCGAGCGTGGGTTCATCGGCCAGATCGGCCACCCGGATCACCCGACGGCCGACCTTGTCCTCATAGGCCGGCCCGATACCCCGCCCCGTCGTGCCGATCCGCGCCACCGCGGTCGAGCTTTCGCGCGCACGGTCCAGTTCGCCATGCAGCGGCAGGATCAGCGGCGTGTTCTCGGCGATCATCAGGTTGTGCGGCCCGACCGCCACCCCCTGCCCTGCGACCCGCTCGATCTCGGCCACCAGCGCCCATGGATCAAGCACGACACCGTTGCCGATCACAGACAATTTGCCCGGCCTGAGAATACCCGAGGGCAGAAGCGACAGCTTGTAGACCACCCCGTCGATGACCAGCGTATGGCCCGCATTGTGCCCGCCCTGAAAGCGCACGATCACATCGGCCCTTTCCGAGAGCCAGTCGACGATCTTGCCCTTGCCTTCGTCGCCCCACTGGGTGCCGACTACCACCACATTCGCCATCGCCTGCCCCTTTTGCGGCCCGCCCGCGCCAGCTGTGACGCGAAACCCGGCTTCCTATAACCAAGCGGCTGCCGGCGCGAAACCGGATTCTGGCCGGATGCCGGCCCGTGATCGCCCCGCGCGCGATAGGGGTTGCGGGGCGGACGGTCAGCTTCTAGATACCGCACGTCGCAACGCCGAAAGCCGGTTCATGGAAAACGTCGTCCTGATCGTCCATCTCATGCTTGCCCTGTCGCTGATCGGCGTGGTGCTGCTGCAGCGTTCCGAAGGGGGCGGGCTGGGCATCGGCGGTGGCGGCGGTGCCATGACAGGACGCAGTCCGGCGACCGCGCTTGGCAAGGTGACATGGGGCCTGGCCATCGCGTTTATCGCGACCTCGATCACGCTCACGATCATCGCGGCCGAGCAAGCGGCCGGCGTCTCGGTGGTGGACCGCATCACGGATGCGCCCGCGCCCAGCGGACCGGTCCTGCCCGATCTGGGCGGCGATGGCCTCTTGCCGCCGCCCGCCGGAGGCACGGGGCCTGCACTGCCGCAGCTTGACTGAACCGCCGCTGGCGCCCCGCGCCTGCTGAGGGCGATTCCTACAACAGGTTGGATGTTTTCACCCCCGCCCCGCACGATCTTGCGGGTCGGGCAGTTGCGGCCGGAGACCGAATCCGGCTAACCTCAAATCCCGTGGTGGCGCCGCCTTGGGCGGCCGCTCTCGCTTGGATTTCGCGAACACGGGGAGGACCTTCCGGTCATGGCGCGTTACGTTTTCATCACCGGCGGTGTCGTGTCGTCCCTTGGCAAGGGGCTTGCCTCTGCCGCACTTGGCGCGCTCTTGCAGGCGCGGGGATTTTCCGTCCGGCTGCGCAAGCTTGATCCCTATCTGAATGTCGATCCCGGCACGATGTCGCCCTTTGAGCATGGCGAGGTTTTCGTGACCGATGACGGGGCCGAGACCGACCTCGACCTTGGCCATTACGAACGCTTCACCGGGGTTTCCGCGCGCAAGACCGACTCTGTCTCGTCGGGCCGGATCTATTCCACCGTGCTCGAGAAGGAACGCCGCGGCGATTATCTTGGCAAGACGATCCAGGTGATCCCGCACGTCACCAACGAAATCAAGGATTTCCTCAAGATCGGCGAGGATGAGGTCGATTTCATGCTCTGCGAGATCGGCGGCACCGTCGGCGATATCGAAGGGCTGCCCTTCTTCGAGGCGATCCGCCAGTTCGCGCAGGAACGCCCGCGCGGGCAGTGCATCTTCATGCATCTGACGCTGCTGCCCTATCTGGCGGCCAGCGGAGAGTTGAAGACCAAGCCCACCCAGCATTCGGTCAAGGAATTGCGCGCCATCGGCATCGCGCCCGATGTGCTGGTCTGCCGGTCCGAACATCCCATTCCGGAACGCGAACGGGAAAAGATCGGCCTGTTCTGCAACGTCCGGAAAGAGGCCGTGATCGCCGCCTATGACCTGAAATCCATCTACGAGGCGCCGCTGGCCTATCACCGCGAGGGGCTGGATCAGGCGGTGCTCGACGCGTTCGGCATCGCGCCCGCGCCGCGCCCGAACCTAGAGCGCTGGCACGACGTGATGGACCGGCTGACCAATGCCGAGGGCACGGTGCGGGTGGCGATCGTGGGGAAATACACCCAGCTGGAAGACGCCTACAAGAGCATCGCCGAGGCGCTGACCCATGGCGGCATGGCCAACCGGGTGCGCGTCAAGGCCGAATGGATCGACGCCGAGATATTCGACCGCGAGGATCCCGCCCCCCATCTGGAAGGCTTCCACGCGATCCTTGTCCCCGGCGGCTTTGGCGAGCGGGGAACGGAAGGCAAGATCAAGGCCGCCGAATTCGCCCGCACCCGCGGCATTCCCTATCTGGGCATCTGCCTTGGCATGCAGATGGCGGTGATCGAGGCCGCGCGGAATGTGGCCGGCGTGGCGCGGGCCGGGTCGGAGGAATTCGACCACGAGGCCGGGGCGAAACGGTTCGAACCCGTGGTCTATCACCTCAAGGAATGGGTGCAGGGCAACCATGTGGTCGCGCGCAAGGCCGATGACGACAAGGGCGGCACGATGCGGCTGGGCGCCTATTCCGCGGCGCTGGTGCCGGGGTCACGCGTGGCCGGCGTCTATGGCGCGACCGAGATCGAGGAGCGCCACCGCCACCGCTATGAGGTGGACATCGCCTATCGCGACCGGCTCGAGGCCTGCGGGCTGCGGTTTTCCGGCATGTCGCCGGACGGACGGCTGCCCGAGATCGTGGAATGGGAGGGGCATCCCTGGTTCATCGGGGTGCAGTTCCATCCGGAGTTGAAGAGCAAGCCCTTCGCGCCGCATCCTTTGTTTGCGGATTTTGTCAGGGCGGCGGTGGAGACGAGTAGGTTGGTGTGAGGGGGGCAATGCAATCTGGTGATTTCAGTCTGTCTTCCGGCGTGATTGTACGTGGGAGTTTTTCTGAGGCTGCCGAAGATCGACAGTTTCGCTTTACGTCCATGTCACCAATAGAACTCAACCCGCAAGACACGTCCTTCATTCAGGGGACTCTTGATGACGGGAGATGTGTCTCCCTGCTTGGCAACATGCGTTTAGATTGGTCGCATCATCCAGTTAACCTCAACGAAAAAGATATGCGGAGGTATTCCGCAACCATACACTCGAGCCGAGTACTGATAGGACGGACGTATTTTAATCCTGAAGTTGACCGGATCCAGAATGTATCCTTTTCAAGCGATCAAATCAGATGCACGGCACTTGAGGCAATTGCCTTACGGGGGCCATATCAGGTTACCAGGGGGGAGATATCAGGTTCTCGCCTTGAGGCCGCACTACGTGAGGTTGAAGACATAGAACTCGATGAGGAGTTGCAGATCTATTGCGATAACGGCGCTGAAGGTTTCGAGCTGTTTTCATCTCAGGAAGTACGAATTGTGCTGGACTTCAGAAGAGAAGGCAACTTTAGTCCAAATGCCATCAACATTAGAATTGTCCCATTCGTTGACATAGCATTTGCAGAAGCCAGAGAACTGAGCGATTGCCTCGATTACGTTAGGCAAACGATTATCTTCCTAGATCTTGCATCCAACTTTCCTCATGATGTCGATCGAATCGAGCTTTCCTCCGCAAGCGGACCGGAGTGGGGTAGGCACTTCACTTTAGAAAGCTCTTTTCCACTACTCCCCAAAACGGGTCAGAACCATCGAGCCGGAAACACCCGTCACCCAGTCAACCTTAATCTAGAGCCGGAAGTTTTTCAGGACATGTTTGAGCGTTGGCAGGATATACTGCCGTCGCGCCGCCTTTCACTATTTAGGTTTGACATTAATCTGAGGGGGAATAGTTACAATCCGGATCGACATGTTACTACCTCGAGCTGCTTCGATCTACTGCCGGTAAGCACAGCGAGGCACACCGAAGAGATCAAGAAAGAGATTGATAGCTATAAACTGGAGTGCAAGCAAGCATTAAGCCTGATCACAAACGCTGAAATTCGCCAACAACTGGAAAATGCCTTAAATCATGCAACTGGTGTCACTCTGCGGCAGAAAGTAGAAGACAGAATAGACGAACATGCTGCTTTCCTTAATTCGATCCTGCCTGGAATAAAGTTTGTCTGCGGCGAGGCCATACGTTATCGCAACATTTTGGTTCACGGCAGCAACGGCAAACAGATAGAGTACAGCGCTTATCCGGGGTTGCAGATATTTCTCACCGAGTCCTTAGATTCCAGCTTCAAGTGCAACGGTTGATGTGAAGGCCGCGATTTCGT
>JAFIEN010000301.1 GCA_020832515.1 Rubellimicrobium sp.
CAATCCTCTTCCGACATCCGCATGAACAGGTTGTCCCGCGTGATCCCGGCATTGTTGACCAGAATGTCCAGCGCGCCCATCGCCGCCACCGCCTGCCCCGGCAACGCCGTCACCGCCTCACGGTCGGACAGGTCGCAGGGCAGCACATGCACCCGCCCGCCCAGTTCCGCCGCCAGCGCCTCGAGCGGCGCGACCCGCGTCCCCGAGACGGCCACGGCCGCCCCCGCCCCGTGCAGTGCCCGCGCCACCTCGGCCCCGATTCCGCCCGAAGCCCCGGTGACCAGCGCGCATTTTCCCGTCAGATCGAACATCCAGACCCCCATCCCGAGGACCCACTCCCCGGCCCTTCTTTCGTTTCCAAATATCCTCGGGGGGAGTCCCGAAGGGACGGGGGGCGGACAGCCCCCCTGCCCGGCCTAGGCCGGTGCTTCGTCCATCGCCTCGCGCGCCGCCAGGACATCCTCGGGCGCACCGATCGTCCGCGTCGCGATCGCCTTGTCGATCCGCCGCACCATGCCCGACAGCGCCTTGCCCGCTCCGATCTCCCAGATCTCGGTCACGCCCTGCCCCGCCATCCACAGCACGGATTCGCGCCAGCGCACCGATCCCGTGACCTGCGCCACCAGAAGCGCACGGATGGCTTCCGGATCGCTGACTGCCTCGGCGCGGACATTGGCGACCAGCGGCACCTTCGGCGCATGCAGGCTGACCTCCGCCAGCGCACCCGCCATCACCTCGGCCGCCGGCTGCATGAGCGCGGAATGAAACGGCGCGCTGACCGGCAGCATCACCGCCCGCTTTGCGCCCCGCGCCTTAGCGATCTCGACCGCCCGGGCCACCGCAGCGGCATGACCCGAGATCACAACCTGGCCCGGATCGTTGTCATTGGCCGCCTGACAGACCCCGCCCTGCGCCGCCTCCAGAGCCACGTCCTCGGCCTGCGCGAAGTCCAGTCCCAGAAGGGCCGCCATCGCCCCCTCGCCGACCGGCACCGCCGCCTGCATCGCCTCGCCCCGGATCCGCAACAGCCGCGCCGCATCGGCCAGATCAAGGCTTCCCGCCGCGCAAAGCGCCGAATACTCCCCCAGCGAATGCCCGGCGACGAACGCCGCGGCCCCGATGCCGATCCCCTCGGCCTCGAGCGCGCGCATCGCCGCCATCGAGGTCGCCATCAGCGCGGGCTGGGCATTTCGTGTCAGCGTCAGGGCCTCGGGATCGCCCGCCGCGATCAGGTCGGACAGCCGCTCGCCCAGCGCCTCGTCCACCTCATCGAACACGGCCCGTGCCGCCGGATAGACCGCGGCAAGGGCCATGCCCATCCCGATCGCCTGCGCCCCCTGGCCCGGAAAAACGAATGCGCGCATGCCCTGCCTCGCTGCCCTGTGGTCACGCCCGTTCCTAATCGCGCGGCTCACCTCTGGCAAGCGATCCGGGCGGCGGTCCCGTCGTCAGGCCGCCTGCGTGGTGTCCGCTTCCTGGAGCGGTCCCCGGATGTCCCGCCGGGCACGCAGCATCAGATCGACGGCCAGCCGATCCTGAAGGCTTGTCAGATCGTCCCGGGATCCGGCGACAACCTCGATCCGGTGGGACGTATTGCGGAACTGAAGCACCACAACGACATCCCCCTGCTTCCGGCGGCCGGCGGAGCCAGGGCCGCCCACCGGCTCGAGTCGCACGTCAAGGAATGCGTCGAAACCATAGCGTCCCAGCACCGTCGGCCGACCGACGCGATTGCAAAGCACCTCGCGGACTTCGCCACGCGCGGTATCGACCTGCACCTCGGCAAGGCTGCCGCGACTGGCAAACCACAGAAGGAACATGCCCAGCGAGGTCAGCAGCGTACTGAAACCGATCCGGAACCCGAACAGCTCGGCCGCCGCAGCGGCAGATGGGCCGAACCAGAGCGCTCCCACCCCGGCCAGGGCAAGGATGCCCAACAGCCAACTCGCCCCCTGCGCCGCAAGCACGGTCAGGTCGGGACGCCCACTGCTGCGCAGGATGTAGCCCCAATAGGTCTCCTCGATCAGATAGGGTCGCTTGTCGCGCTTGGCACCCGGCACGTCGGGCGAGAACATCTGGACATCGGGCAACGCCGTCATCAAGGACCTCCGTTCGGGTTCGACCGGCGTTCAGCCGTGTCGGGACTGCGGGTTTCTTCCAGAGTTCACGGTCTTCGCCAAACAAGGCGACACGGCGGCAAGCGGCGGGCGATGCCATGAAATGATCAAGACCCGCCGGGCGCAGGACGCCGCATTCCTGTGCCTCACCAAGCGATTTGCCTGTCCGGCCCGGCCTCTGTAATGTCGATTTCAGAAGCAACGGACAGGACGGGCCTCGATGCAGATCGTTTTCCACATCGGGGCGAATTGCACCGACGGCGATATCCTGCTGCGCTCGCTGATGAAGGATGTCGACCGCCTCGGGCGCGACGGCGTGGTGGTGCCCGGCCCCGGCCGCTACCGCAAGATGATCCGCGAAACCATCCAGTCGCTCGGCCCCGGAGCGGACCAGCCCGACCCGGCCACGCGCGATGTCCTGCTCGAGACGATTCTCGACGGCCAGGAACCCAGGCGCATGGTGATGAGCAATCAGGCCTTTCTCGCTCTGCCGCAGCGCGTCTTCGACGGGCGCCAGTTCTACGGGCTCGCGCGGCACAAGGTGGCCGCCCTCGAGACGATCTTCGCCGAGGACGAACTCGAACTGTTCGTTGCCCTGCGCAACCCCGCCACCTTCATACCGGCAGTCTGGGCGCAGGCGACGGAAGAGTCTTTCGACAGTTTCATGGGCGGTTTCGACCCGCTCGACCTGCGCTGGTCCGATCTGGTCGCACGGCTGCGCAACGCCGCACCGCAGGCCCGGCTGACGGTCTGGTGCAACGAGGATTCGCTGCTGATCTGGAACACGCTTCTGCACCGGCTTGCCGGCTCGCCGCCCGGCACCGCCACCGCGGAACCACTCGGCGGCGCCTGGGACATGCTTGCCACGACGATGACACCCGACGGCCTCGCGCGCCTTCTAAGCTACATCAAGACCCATCCCGGCCAGTCCGAGGCGCAGGTCCGGCTGGTCATCGGGGCCTTTCTCGACAAATACGCCATCCAGGGCGAGATCGAGCAGGAGGTCGACCTGCCCGGATGGGACATGCCCCTGATCGAGGAACTGACCCGCCGCTACGAGGCGGATGTGGCCCTGATCGCGGCCATGGAGGGGGTCGACTTCATCGCGGCCTGATCGGGCACCCGCCGGGTCCGGCTCCGTGCCGTGCGGGTGGCTGGATCACATCCCGAGTGCCGCCTTGTACATCTCGAGGACAGCTTCCTCCTCGGCGATGTCGTCCGCGTCGCGCTTGCGCAAGGCAATGACCTTGCGCAGGATCTTCGTGTCGTAGCCACGCCCCTTGGCTTCGGCCATCACCTCTTTCATCTGGTCGGCGATGTCCTTCTTTTCCGCTTCCAGCCGCTCATAGCGCTCGATGAACTGGCGGATCTCTTCTCCGGCTGCGCCGGAAGCCGTCTCGATCACATCCGCGGGCATCTCTCGCCTCCCTGTCATGCTGCTCGGCCTCTCCCTAGCGACTGCCCGACAGCCCCGCAAGGCTTGCCGCCCGCCCGCCCAGCCGGTAGGAGCGAGGGCCAGCGGATGCATCGGTGCGGGGTTGCGAGAGCGCCTTGGGGGGACGCTGCCCCCCAGCCCCTGAAGTATCTGAACCAAAGCGAAAGGCAGGAACGACAACAGCCGTCGTTCAGGCCCGGATGACCACATGTGCGGCGCGACGCATTGACGAAACAAGGCGGGTTTGGGGATGGAGACACTGGTCTGGATCGGCGCGGCGATCACGCTCGCGGGCTTCGCGGGGATCCTCTACACCCTGTTCAGTCTTGTCCGCCTCAAGCGCGCTGGTCTGGACGACAGCGCCTTGCGCGACCGGATGAGCCGCCTGCTTCCCGTCAATCTCGGCGCGCTGCTCGCCTCGGTTCTGGGGCTGATGCTGGTCGTCATGGGGCTGCTTCTGCGATAGCCACGCCACGAGGCCGGCCGGCGCGACCCGAGCGTTGCGCCCGGCACAGACGATCAGGCCACCCCGACGGGCCTGAACCGCGCAGCACAAGCGCCTGACCAGCCATCGTGCTCGAGCGCGGCGCGCCGCATGAGCGGCGGGACACGCCAGATCTCGTCCTCTTCGGCCCAGGGCCCCATGTCACGGATCAGGGACACAAGCCCTGCCTGCTGCGCCGCCCACATCGGCCCACCGCTCCTGCGCGGCCAACCGGCCGACAGGACCGCCAGCGCATCGACGACCCCTGCCCCGTCCACAAGCCCCGCCTCGATCAGGCGCGCGCCATCCGCCGCCACCGCCGCAAGCAACCGTCGCCAAAGCACGTCATCCATCATCCCGGGCGCGCTGCCTCCGTAGGGTCCGGTCGCAAAACCCTGCGCCACGACAAGTCCGTCGATCTGATCGGGGCGCGCACCGAGGCGCACCAGCGCCGCCGCCACGCTTTCAAGCGAGGCCTGCATCAATCCGCCGATCTGTGCGCCCTCCTCGGTTGCGACCGCCCTTCCCCGATCCCGTTGCATGAACTGCGGCACTGCATGCTGTTCGGCCTCGAACAGATGCCTGAGCGCCCGCGAGACGGGGTCGGCGGCCGCCCGCGCCGCCGCCTCGCTCTCGAAGACAATCGCCGCCTCGGCCGGCAGAAGCAGTGCTGCCTCGACACATTCGATCGCCATCTGTCGCGCCTTTCGCGTGTCGCCCACCGGATCGGCGGCCCCGATTGCGGCCCGGCTGCGCGCCACATCCGCAAGCCATCCCGCCGGATCGTCCATGCCCGCCCGCAGCGCGCTTGTCCGCCGGGGACCGAGGCCCTCGATCAGTGCCTGCTCGGCAAACGAGACGGCCGCCACGCGCGGATCCTCGGCCACCACCAGATCAAGGATCCCGGCCGCCAGCGCCTCGGCGGCCGTCATG
>JAFIEN010000302.1 GCA_020832515.1 Rubellimicrobium sp.
TGCTGCCCCGCTGCGGCGCGCATAAGTAAACGGTCAAGCGCGGCCCCCCCGGAGCCTCTGGGGCGATGTAAGGGCAGGTCGCAATCGTGTCAACGTCGCGGGCAGGCGCGGCAGATCAAGGGAATGTTTCATGTTCAGACAAGCACTTCTTGCCACGGCGGCTGCTGTCGCCCTGCCGCTGTCGGCCGCGGCCCAGGACGAAGCCACCCGCGACACGGTCGTCGCCACCGTCGACGGGGTCGAGATCACGCTGGGCGAGATGATCATCACCGCCGCGCAACTGCCGCCGCAATACCAGATGCTGTCGCCCGAAATCCTGTTCTTCGGGGTGATGGACCAGCTGATCCAGCAGCAGCTGCTTGCAGATACGCTCACAACCGATCCCGCCCGCGTAACCATGGCGCTGACCAACCAGCGTCGCTCGCTTCTGGCGGGCGAGGTGATCAACGCGATGTCGATGGAAGTGGTCCCGGACGAAGACCTGCAGGCCGCCTATGACGAGCTGTTCGGCGGGGCCGAGCCCGAGCGCGAGTTCAGCGCCAGCCACATCCTTGTCGAGACCGCAGAGGAGGCGCAGGACGTCCTTGACCGGATCGCGGCCGGCGAGACGTTCGAGGATCTGGCCCGCGAACTGTCGCAGGACCCGGGTTCGGGCGCGATGGGGGGCGAGCTGGGGTGGTTCGGCCTTGGCATGATGGTTGCGCCTTTCGAACAGGCGGTCACCGCGCTTGCCGAAGAGGGGCCGGGAAGCCTGTCGGAACCTGTCCAGACACAATTCGGCTTTCACATCGTCCGTCTGAACGATACCCGCATCGTCGAGGCGCCCACCCTGGACGAAGTGCGCGACCAGATTGCCGAGCAGGTGCGGCAGCGACGCATCGAAGGCGTCCTGACCGGGCTGCTTGAGACGGCCGACATCACCCGTGTCGATGAGGACGCCTTCGATCCGTCGATCATCCTCGACCTTGGCCTTCTGGAAGACTGACGCATCATGCCCGGCATGTCACCGCTTGCGCCCGCGCGCTTTCCCGACCTGCCGGTCATTGACGGCGTCCGTTTCGCCACGATTGCGGCGGGCGTGCGCTACAAGGGCCGGACCGATGTGATGCTGGCCGAGCTGGCCCCCGGAACCACGGTGGCCGGGGTGTTCACCCGCTCCGCGACCCGGTCGGCGGCAGTGCTGGACTGCGAAGCGAAGCTGGGCGCCGCATCGGAAGCGGGCGCGGCGATCATCGTGAATTCGGGCAATTCCAATGCCTTCACCGGGCGCAAGGGCGCGGCCTCGGTCGCCGCGATCGCCGGGGCCGTGGCCGGCGCGCTGGACCTGCCCGAGGCGCGGGTCTTCACCTCGTCAACCGGGGTGATCGGCGAACCCTTGCCGCATGACCGGATCATCGACGTTCTGGGCGACCTGCACGGCCGGCTTGACCCCGCAGGGATCGAGGGCGCGGCGCGTGCGATCATGACGACCGACACCTTCCCCAAGGGTGCCTCGGCCAAGGTCACGCTGCCCGGAGGCACGGTCCGGATCGCGGGGATCGCCAAGGGTTCGGGCATGATCGCGCCCGACATGGCGACGATGCTTGTCTATGTCTTTACCGATGCCGCGATCGGACAGGCCCCGCTGCAGGCCTTGCTGGGGGCCATGACGGACCGGACCTTCAACTGCATCACCGTGGACAGCGACACCTCGACATCCGACACGGTCCTTGTCGCCGCGACCGGCGCTTCGGGCGTGGATGTGACCGGGGAGGCCGCCTTTGCCACGGCCCTCGAGGCCGTGTTGCGCGACCTTGCCCTGCAGGTGGTGCGCGACGGCGAGGGGGCGTCCAAGCTGATCGAGGTCCGGGTCACGGGTGCGGCCGGGGATGCGGATGCCCGCAAGGCGGGGCTGGCCATCGCCAATTCGCCGCTGGTGAAGACCGCAATCGCGGGCGAGGATGCCAACTGGGGCCGGATCGTCATGGCCGTGGGCAAGTCCGGCGCCGCCGCCGACCGGGACCGCCTCTCGATCCGCTTCGGCGACATCACCGTCGCCCGTGATGGTGAACGCGCGCCCGACTATTCGGAAGAGGCAGCAAGCGCCTACATGAAGCAGCAAGAGCTTGTCATCGGCGTCGATCTGGGTGTCGGTCAGGGCACGGCCACCGTCTGGACCTGCGACCTGACGCATGGCTATATCGAAATCAACGCGGATTACCGTTCTTGAAGGTTGTCCTTGTCTCGGCCGTGGCCTTGATCGACGCCGAAGGGCGGGTGCTTCTGGCCCAGCGCCCGCAAGGCAAATCGATGGCCGGGCTATGGGAGTTTCCCGGCGGCAAGGTCGAACCCGGAGAGACGCCCGAAACCGCCCTGATCCGCGAATTGCAGGAAGAGCTTGGGATCGACACATGGTCGTCGTGCCTTGCGCCGCTGACCTTTGCCAGCCACGGCTATCCCGATTTCCATCTGCTGATGCCGCTGTTCGCCTGTCGCAAATGGCAAGGCATCCCCCAGTCCCGCGAAGGGCAGGCGCTGAAATGGGTGCGGCCTGCGGACCTGCGCGACTATCCCATGCCGCCCGCCGATGTGCCGCTGATCCCGATCCTGCGCGACTGGCTGTAAAGCGCCGGAGCGCCGGGCCGGCATCACAGAATTGCCGAAAATCTGAAAAATTTGATTCACAGCCGCCCAGAATACAGGCTTAATGCGAACATCCATGCGTCGTGGAGTGAGTCGGATGTTTCGGACCATCGTCATCGGAAGCTGCGTGTCGATCCAGGGGCTGTTGGTCCGGACGCTGACCGACGGACGTGTGGTGATCCAGGTCGACGGCAAGACCTACGAAGGCGTGCCCGTCACGCAGAAAACCAGCTAGATTAAGCCAATCCATTGCCTTCGGAAAACGGGCGGCCCGCGAAGGCCGCCCGTTTTCTGCAGGGATCGTCGCCTCAGAGCGTCCGTTCCACCGATTCCCGCTCGAAGATCTCGATCACATCGCCCGCGCGCACGTCGTCGTAGCGCTCGAACGCCATGCCGCATTCGGTGCCGGACTGCACCTCGTTGACATCGTCCTTGAACCGCTTGAGCGTCTTCAGCGTGCCCTCGTGGATCACCACATCGTCGCGCAGAAGCCGCACGCCCGCCGACCGGCGCGCCACGCCTTCGGTCACAAGACAGCCGGCCACCTTGCCGACGCCCGAGACCTTGAAGACCTCCCTGATCGAGGCATAGCCGATGAAATGCTCGCGGATCTCGGCCTTCAGAAGGCCCGAGGCGGCCTGTTTGATGTCGTCCACCAGATCGTAGATGATCGAGTAATAGCGGATCTCGACACCTTTCTGGTTGGCGGCCGCCCGCGCGGGCGCATTTGCGCGCACGTTGAAGCCGATGATCGGCGCCTTTGACGCCTCGGCCAGACCTACATCGGTTTCGGTGATGGCGCCGACGCCGGTGTGCAGCACGCGCACGCGCACCTCGTCGTTGCCGACCTTTTCCAGCGCCTGGGTGATCGCCTCGGCCGAGCCCTGAACGTCAGCCTTCACCACCACCGGCAGTTCGGCCACGCTCTTGTCGGCCTTGGCCCGCGCCATCAGCTGTTCCAGCGTCTGCGCGGCACCGGCAGCGGCGCGCTTGTCGCGGCGAACCTGTTCGCGATAGGCCGAGATCTCGCGCGCCTGCGCCTCGGTATCGACCACGTTCAGGACATCGCCCGCCTGCGGCGTGCCCGAGAGGCCCAGCACCTCGACCGGCACCGAGGGCGCAGCTTCGGTCACCGTCTCGCCCTTGTCGTTCACAAGCGCGCGGACCTTGCCCCATTGCTCGCCGACGACGAAGATGTCGCCCTTGCGCAATGTGCCGTTCTGGACAAGCACGGTCGCCACGGGACCACGGCCCACATCGAGCTTGGCCTCGATCACGGCGCCGACGGCGGCGCGGGCCGGGTTGGCCTTGAGCTCGAGGATTTCCGATTGCAGCGCG
The DNA here is from genome assembly GCA_020832515.1 of Rubellimicrobium sp. Lineage (GTDB taxonomy): Bacteria > Pseudomonadota > Alphaproteobacteria > Rhodobacterales > Rhodobacteraceae > JAFIEN01. The sequence goes on from JAFIEN010000302.1 coordinate 3,961, forward strand.
ATCGATTCCAGCAGCTGGTCAAGACCCTTGCCGGTCAGGGCCGACACCTCGACATCCTGCACGTCGCCCGACATCGCCTCGACGACGATCTCGTGCTGAAGCAGGTCGGTGCGCACCCGCTGGGGGTTGGCGTCATGCTTGTCGATCTTGTTGATCGCCACGATCATCGGCACATTGGCAGCCTTGGCGTGGTTGATCGCCTCGATTGTCTGCGGCATGACCGCATCATCGGCTGCGACGACCAGCACGACGATATCGGTCACATTCGCACCGCGCGCGCGCATCGACGTGAACGCGGCATGGCCGGGCGTATCCAGGAAGGTCAGCACCGCGCCGCCATCGGTTGTCACCTGATAGGCGCCGATATGCTGCGTAATGCCGCCGGCCTCGCCGCTCACGACGTTGGCCTTGCGGATCGCATCCAGAAGCGAGGTCTTGCCGTGGTCGACATGGCCCATGATCGTGACGATCGGCGGACGCGAGCGCAGGACGGAAGGATCGTCGGGCGTGTTCGAGATCACATCCTCAACATCCGCATCCGACACGCGGACAACGCGGTGGCCGAATTCCTCGATCACGAGTTCCGCCGTATCGGCGTCGATCGTCTGGTTCTGCGTCGCCATGATCCCGTTGCGCATCAGCATCTTGACCACATCGGCCACGCGTTCGGCCATGCGGTTGGCAAGTTCGCTGACGGTGATCGCCTCGGGCAGCTGAACGTCACGGATGACCTTTTCACGCTCGGCGCTCTGGCCCATGGCCTTCTGCCGCGCGCGTTCCTGCTTGCGCTTCATCGCGGCCATCGACCGTTGACGGCCACCGTCACCGCCCTGCAGCGCGTCCGAGAGGGTCAGCTTGCCCGAACGGCGCACCTCGTCGTCGCCCTTGCCCTTGGGCTTGGCGTTCTTGTCGCCACGCGGGGCTTCGCGGTCGCGATCGGTCGGCTTGCGGGCCCGCGCGACACCTCGTGC
>JAFIEN010000303.1 GCA_020832515.1 Rubellimicrobium sp.
GGCCAGCCATGAAACGCACCCTCGGTGTCTGCTACTACCCCGAACACTGGCCCGAGGCGCAATGGGCCGAGGACGCCGCCCGGATGCGCGAAACGGGGCTGACCTGGGTCCGTATCGGCGAATTCGCCTGGAGCCGGATGGAGCCCCGCCCCGGCGATCTCGACCTCGACTGGCTCGACCGTGCGATCGAGGTGCTGGGGGCGGCAGGCCTCAAGGTGGTGCTGGGCACCCCCACCGCCACGCCCCCGCGCTGGATGCTCGACCGCCACCCCGACATGCTGGCCGTCGACCAGCACGGCCGCCCCCGCGGCTTCGGCTCGCGCCGGCACTATTGCTTCAGCCATGCCGGCTACCGCGAGGAAAGCCGCCGCATCACCCGCATCCTTGCCGAACGTTACGGCCGCAATCCCCATGTCGCCGTCTGGCAGACCGACAACGAATATGCCTGCCATGACACGGTCTTGAGCTATTCCCCCGCCGCCCGCGCGGGCTTTCGCGACTGGCTGGCGCAGCGCTATCAGTCCACCGACGCGCTCAACCGGGCATGGGGCAATGTCTTCTGGTCGATGGAATATGACGACTTCGCCCAGATCGACCTGCCCAACCTGACCGTGACCGAGCCGAACCCCGCCCATCAGCTGGCCTTCCGCCGCTATTCCTCGGACATGGTCGTGCTCTTCAACCGCATCCAGTGCGACGAGATCCGCAAGCACTCCACCGCCCCCATCTCGCATAACTACATGGGCCGGGTGACGGATTTCGACCATTTCGCCACCGGCGCGGACCTCGAGATCGCCACCTGGGACAGTTACCCGATCGGGTTCCTGTCGGACCGGCTCGAGGCCGGTGACGACTTCAAGCGCCGTTTCCTGCGGCAGGGCCATCCCGACAATCAGGCCTTCCACCACGACCTTTACCGCGCCGTGGGCCGGGGCCGATGGTGGGTGATGGAGCAGCAGCCCGGACCCGTGAACTGGGCGCCCTGGAACCCCGCGCCCCTGCCCGGCATGGCCCGCCTCTGGGCATGGGAAGCCTTTGCCCACGGGGCCGAGGCCGTCTGCTATTTCCGCTGGCGTCAGGCGCCGTTCGCGCAGGAACAGATGCACGCAGGGCTTCTGCGCCCCGACAGCCAGCCCGCCCCGGCACTGGCCGAGGCGGCACAGGTCGCCCAAGAGATCGCTCAGATGCCCGAGGTCGATCCCGGCCGGGCGCGCGTGGCCCTTGTCTTCGACTACGAAAGCGCCTGGGCCTGGGACATCCAGCCGCAGGGACAGGACTTCGATTTCTTCCGCCTCGCCTTCGCCGCCTACCGCGCCGCCCGCCGCGCCGGGTTGTCGCTCGACATCCTGCCGCCCGACGCGGCCGACCTGAGCGCCTATGCCCTCGTCCTCGCCCCCGGCCTGATGCGCCTGTCCGACCCGTTCCGCGCCGCACTTTCCGCTTACAAGGGCATCGCCCTGATCGGCCCCCGCACCGACAGCAAGACGGCCGAGCTGTCGATCCCCACCCCCCTTGGCCCGGACATCCCCGGCCTCGACGTGACGGTCACCCTCTCAGAAAGCCTGCCGCCCATCGCCGACGAACCGCTGGAAGGCGGGGGCCGCTTCCTGTCGTGGCTCGACCATCTCGAAGGCGCCGCCCCCGTCACCCGCCGCACCGCGCGCGGCCTGCCCGCGATCATGGGCGATGGTCCCCTGCGCTACCTTGCCGGCTGGCCCGACGACGACACCTTCTTCACCCTGATCCGCGATCTGGCGCAGGAGGCGGGGCTTGCAACCCACGACCTGCCCGAGGGCCTGCGCATCCGCGACACCGCAACCCACCGCTTCGTCTTCAACTACGCGCCCGAACCGCAAGCCTGGGGTACCACCCCCATCCCGCCCGCAGGCGTACACTGGGAGGCCCTGCCATGACCCCTTTCGGAACCCTGCCCGACGGCCGCACGGTCGATGCCCTGACGATTGCCGCCGGCGATCTGACGGTCCGCCTTCTCACCCTTGGAGCCACGCTGCAGGACGTCCGCCTGAAGGGCACCGACCGCAACCTGACGCTTGCCTCCGACAACCCGGCCGATTACCTCGGCGCGCTTCTCTATTTCGGCGCCCTCGTCGGCCCGGTCGCCAACCGCCTGACCGGCGCCAGCGCCGTGATCGACGGCAAGCGCCACCATTTCGAGGCCAATCAGGACGGCAAGATCACCCTCCATTCCGCCTCCACCGGTACTCATGCCAAGCTCTGGGATGTGGCCGACCACGGCCCCGACCACGCCACGCTGACCCTTACCCTGCCAGATGGCGAGGGCGGCTTTCCCGGCAATCGCCGCATCACGACGCGCTTCACCGTCACCGCCCCCGCCACCCTGCGGATGGAGGTGACCGGCGAAACCGACGCCCCCAGCCTCATGAATTTCGCCAACCACGCCTACTGGAACCTCAACGGCAGCCCGACCTGGGCGGGACACAGCCTGCGCATCGCGGCCGACCGCTACACCCCCGTGGACGACAACCTTCTGCCCTTGGGCGAGGCGCGCGACGTGACCGGCACCCCCTTCGACCTGCGTCAGGGCCGCGTCATGATCCCCGGCACCGGCCCCGACATCGCCCACAACTTCTGCCTCTCCAATACTCGCCAACCCTTGCGCGACGTGCTCTGGCTGACCGGCACATCTGGCGTGACCATGACATTGGCGACGACCGAACCCGGCGTTCAGGTCTACGACGCGGCGCGCACCGCCCGGCCGGGGCAAGCCACCCGCGAAGGCTTCGCGATCGAGGCGCAGGGCTGGCCCGACGCCCCCAACCAGCCCGGCTTTCCGTCCATCGACCTGCTCCCCGGCCAGCCGGTGACTCAGGTGACCGAATGGCGCTTCGCCAGCCGCTGAAGCGTGCCGCCGAAACGGCTAGCCGCAGACCCGGCCGCGGCTGGCCCCGGCCGCTGGCCCTTCAGCCCAGCCGGCGCAGGGCCACGGCCAAGGCCGGCACCGTCCCGGCCTGGCCAGGCATCGAGACATAGGGCGCGGTCTGCTCCAGCACCTCGATCCGGTCCGCCAATTCGCCGATGCCCGCCTTGAACCCGTCGTTCCAGACGGTGTTCTTCACCGTCAGCACCAGAACGCCGCCGGGCGCGCAGATCCGAACCAGCTCCTCCAGCGCCTCCGCGCCCACATGGCCCGTGGTGAAGACCCCAGTCGAGACGATGCCCGCAAACTGTCCGTCGGCGAAGGGCAAGGGCCCGCCCAGCGCCAGCCGGTGCAACGCCGCGTAACAGCCCTTGCGCGCCGCCACCGCCAGCATCCCTTCCGATATGTCCAGCCCCTCGACCACCGGATAGCCCGCGATGCCCAGCCAGTCGCCGATCATCCCCGTCCCGACCCCGGCATCCAGAAGCGGCGCTGCACCCCGCGGCAGGTGGCGTGCCAGCAGGGCAAGCGCGACAGAGGGATGACGATAGCCGTTGCGGCCCATCTCGTCGTCATATGTCTCGGCCCAGGCGTCATAGAGGCGGGCAATCTCTTCCGGCGTGCGGGCCTCGTAGACCGCGCCCAGATGGCCATCATGCCGACCACTCTGCTGATGCCCGTCCTGCTCTGCGCTCATGACCCCCGCCTCCTCGTCCTGCTGTTTCGATGCCTTGCCTGTTCCTATCGCTGCGGTGCAGATAGGGAAAGCGGGAACAGGCGGCGCATCGCCCCGGACCGGCAGCAACAGGAGGCGCAGACCGGATGACGGATGACATTGCGGCGATCGTCGGGGGCATTCCGGCGCTGAGCGGCTGGCAGGGCAAGGCCCTGCGGATGGGCGGGCTGACGAACCGGGTCTATCGGCTGGGCGATCACGTCCTGCGGTTGCCCGGCCACGGGACCGAGGCCTATATCGACCGCGCCAACGAAGCCGTCGCCGCTGCCGAGGCCGCCCGGGTGGGCGTCTCGCCGGCCCTTGTCCATGTGGATCCGGCCCGCGGTCTGATGGTGACGCGCTACGTGGACGGCGCCCGGACGATGACCCCCGAGGGCTTTGCCGCCGACCCCGGCAGCGTGACCCGGGCCGGCGCGGCGCTTGCGCGGCTGCACCGGTCGGATGCACGGTTTCCCTTCCGGTTCGAGCTGTTCGCGATGATCGACGACTACCTGCGCGTCCTGTCGGGCAAGGAGGTCGCGCTGCCGCCCGGCTATCATGACGTGGTGGCCGAGGCAGCCGAGGTGCGCGCAGCCCTTGCCATGCGGCCCGTCACCGCCGTTGCCTGCCATTGCGATCCCCTGTGCGAGAATTTCGTCGACGACGGGGCGCGGATGTGGATCGTGGACTGGGAATACTCGGGCATGAACGATCCGATGTGGGATCTTGGCGATCTTTCGGTCGAGGCCGGGTTCGATACGGCGCAGGACGAAGCGCTGCTTTCCGCCTATTTCGGGGCCGAGCCGCCCGCCACCGATCTTGCGCGGATGGTGATCTACAAGGCGATGTGCGACCTTCTCTGGACACTCTGGGGCCTGATCCAGCTGGCCGACGGCAACCCGGCCGAGGATTTCCGCGCCTATGCCGATGGCCGCTTCGCGCGCTGCACGGCGCTGATGGGCGAGGGCGATTTCGCCCGGCATCTGGCGGTGCTGCGCCACGCCTGAGCGGGGACTGCACTGCTGCCGCGGCCGGTGCCGGTCGACCCGCTCAGACCCCGGTGACGTCCGGCACCCCGACCGCAGGCCCGATCCGCCCCCAGCGGTGCAGGATATCAGGCCCAGCCGCCTCGACCCCGATCTGCGCAAAGCGCGGCGCGTCGGCCAGACGCTCCACCCCGAGCGCCGCCAGCATCGGCCGCCCCTCGGCCCCAAGTGTCAGGCCGGCGGTGCACACCGCCAGTTCGTCGCCCAGCCCCGCCGCCAGCAGCGTCGCCCCCAGCGCCCCCCCCCCGTCCCCGCAGCCCCCCGGCCCCC
>JAFIEN010000304.1 GCA_020832515.1 Rubellimicrobium sp.
GGGGGTGCGGTGACCCCGGGCCTGCGCGCCCGGTGTCGGGGGGGGGGGGTGTTCGACCCCCCCCCAACCCCCGCGGCGTAGGGCGGGGTTAACCCCGCCTTACGGGCTTGATCCTGCCCCGAGCCGCACCATCTCCCCCCCTGCAACAGATGGCGAAAGGGGCCCAGCCATGAACCTGCACATCCCCGATCTGGACCGTGAACCCAGCCGGGCCGAGGCCGAGGCGGCGCTCGCGCTGCTGCGCCGCTGGGCGGGCGAGGTCACGCCCGAAGAGGTTGCCACGCTCGACCCGCTGATCGCGCGGCTGATCCCGGGGCGCGAGGTCTCGAACTACCCCGCGCTCGCCCGCGCCTACCCCGAGGATTTCGCCGCGGACGAGGCGTACCGCGCCACCATGCCCGACCTGCAGAACGGCCCCGCAAGCCTCATCCGGGGTGCTGCAACCCAGATCCAGCATGTCGGCATCTCGAACTTCCGGCTGCCGGTCCGCTTTCACACCCGCGACAACGAGGACCTGACGCTGGAAACCAGCGTCACCGGCACCGTCAGCCTCGAGGCCGGCAAGAAGGGCATCAACATGAGCCGCATCATGCGCAGCTTCTATGCGCATGCCGAACGCACCTTCAGTTTCGAGGTGATCGAGGAGGCGCTCGACAGCTACAAGACCGATCTGGACAGCTTCGACGCCCGCATCCAGATGCGAATCCGTTTCCCGATGAAGGTCCGCGCGCTGCGTTCGGGGCTCGAGGGGTTCCAGTATTACGACCTTGCGCTCGAACTGGTCGAGCGGGCGGGGATACGCAAGAAGATCCTGCATCTGGACTATGTCTATTCCTCGACCTGCCCCTGTTCGCTTGAACTGTCGGAACACGCCCGCCAGTTCCGCGGCCAGCTGGCAACGCCGCATTCGCAACGCTCAGTCGCGCGGCTCTCGGTCGAGGTGCTGCCGGGCGAGGTGCTGTGGTTCGAGGACCTGATCGACATGGCCCGCGCCGCCGTGCCGACGGAGACGCAGGTCATGGTCAAGCGCGAGGATGAACAGGCCTTCGCCGAACTCAACGCCGCCAATCCGATCTTCGTCGAGGATGCGGCGCGGCTTTTCTGCGAACAGCTGCGCGCCGATTTGCGGATCGGCGATTTCCGTGTGATCGCCAGCCATCAGGAGAGCCTGCACAGCCACGACGCCGTGAGCCTACTGACGGAAGGGGCGACTTTCGCCACCGAAAGCCTTGACCCGCGTCTATTCGCCTCGCTGATCCATGAGGGCTGAGGCCAGCTGGTCCAGAACCGCCGCCCCATAGGCGGCATTGGCATGCACAAGGTCATGCGGAGGCTGGGGCACGCCCGGCACCTCGGCAAGGCGCGTGGCGCCGGTGCAGAAGGGGGCCGCAGTCAGCAGATCCTGCGTGACCGTCTGCGGGGGCTGGGGCAGGAAACGGGCGCTTTCGCGGGCGGCGACATCGGACGCAACCTCAGCGAAGAGGCGCGCCAGATGCGGAGCGTCACCGTTGACCAGGGTGCGGACCAGACCGCGCAGCTTCGGCGGCACGGGCCCCCGTCGGACGGCGGCATGAACATTTGGCTGCTGCACCAGCCAGACCGGCAGATTGCAGCCGCGCCGCAGATGCCGGGCAAGGCGCAGTGCCAGCCGCCGCCCCAGCATCGCCGCCAGAGTGGCCCGCGCGGCCCCTTCCGACACCAGAAGCGGGCGCATTCCGGCCAGATCTGCCTGACGGTCAAGCGAGGGCAGGGCCGGCCACCGCAGTTCCGCCTGCAGGGTGACCCCGGCAGAGCTTGCCAGCCCGCAACCGACAATGGCGATTGCATCGCAGCGCTGCAGTTCGAACGCCCGAACCCCCGAAATCCGTTCCATCGCCTCGGCCGCGGCATCGCTTGCCGGAACAAGACGCCCTGCGTCGATGCGGGTCTGCATCAGCAACTCGCCATGCAGGCCCAGAAAGTTCGCCTCCAGCCCTGGCCAGCGTGCCCGCTCGACCGTCCATGCCTCTCGCAGCGCGGCGATGTGCGAATTGCCCAGGATCGCGATCCGGCCCGTCATCGCCCGAAGGCCTGCAACAAAAGCTCGTCGCAGACCGGCGGATCCTCGGACACCTCGGACAGGGACGGCTCCTCGTCCAGTTCGGGCCCGGGCATGAGAGCCTGCTCTGCCGGTGTGATCCCATGTGCGGCAAGAAAGACCTGCATCACCCGCGCCACGCCCTCGACGCTCACGCTGCGCAGGTTGGGCGCGAACCACGGGCCGCCCGTGGCGGGATGGGTCACGAATTCGTAGGACGGGAAATAGTCCGCTCCCGCCGTCTCGGTCACGAATTGCCCCACTGCCGCGCGCAGGACGGACTTGGCCCCGACCGTCGCCTCGAGGACATGCCGGCCCGAGGCGGTTGCCGTCAGCGGCACCGGCGAGACCGTCAGGATCATCCGCATCCCCGGCCGGAACCTCTGCAGGATCGCCCGGATCGCCCGCAGATCGTCAAGGACCTCGGCCGTCGTGAACTCGACCAGAACATGGCACGCCGGATCGAATCGTCCGCCCGCGACGCCCGGGCAGAGCGGCAGGACCCGTCCCGTCTCGCGGTCGAGCCAGGCCTCGGTCAGGCCGGGCGTGAAGACCAGAACCTCGGCCGCGGCCAGCATCCGCGCCGAACGCTCGAGGTGGTATTCGCGATGCAAGATGACCTCGGCCGCCGTGCCCAGGCCCGCAGGCTCCACGCCCGGGCGCAGCGCATCGACAAAGCGCCCACCCCGCGTGCAGACAAGTCGCGGATCGACATGGCCGCTGGCGCAATCCTCAAGGAATTCGCGCAGGAAGCGTGCGGTGTAGATGTTGCCGGTCCTGACCGAGAACAGCCGGTAGCCATGGGCCTGGGCCACGGCATCGGGCATGACCGCGGGCGCGGGCTCGGCATCCAGGACGCTGCAGCCCGCCGCGCGGAGCGCCCGCGCGATATGCTGGGCAAAACAGCTGCCCGCCGTGGCGATCGCCGTTCGGGGTCCGATCATGACGGTCGGTCTGTAAAGGTCTGGAAAGGCTGCACGGTCGGTCTTCACGACGCCCGTCTTCCAGAAGGCCTCGGTCGGCAGGCTTGCATAGGGATGGGGGTTGACGTCATGCATCGGGCGAAACGGTCCGGCAGTAGCTGGCAATGGACCAGCGGCATAATCGGACAGCATTAACGCAACCTTGACGCCCGGCCGCTTCCACCGCCTGCGCTGCTTCTTGACAGGCCCGCGCCGCCCGGCCAAGCCTCGGCCATGATCGAGATCCGCCCCGTCAGCTATGTGATCGGCCTCTTGCTGACGGCGCTCAGCCTGACGATGATCGGCCCGCTGATCGCCGATCTGGCCGGAGAGGACGAACACTGGCTGGTCTTTCTCGAGGCGGCGATCATGACCGGGATGGTCGGCGCCGTCATGGCCATCGCCTCGTCGAACGGGGTGAAGCAGGGGCTCACGCTACGTCAGGGCTTTCTGCTGACCAGCGGGGTCTGGCTGATCCTGCCGCTTTTCGGGGCGCTTCCCTTCATGCTGGGGCCGGGCCAGACCCGGCTTGTCGATGCCTATTTCGAGGCGATGTCGGCGATCACCACGACCGGCTCGACCGTGCTCGAGGATATCGAGCTTCTGCCGCAGGGCCTGCGCCTGTGGCGCGGCATCCTGCAATGGCTCGGCGGGGTCGGGGTCATCGTGATGGCGATGGTCTTTCTGCCCGAACTCAGGGTCGGCGGCATGCAGGTCTTCCGCTCGGAGGCCTTCGAGACGATGGGCAAGATCCTGCCCCGCGCCGCCGAGATCGCAAGCGGCATCTCGGGCATCTATGTCGGGCTGACGGTTGCCTGCGCGCTTGCCTATGTCGCCACGGGCATGAGCGCCTTCGACGCGGTGGTCCATGCGATGACGACGGTGGCAACGGGCGGCATGGCGAATTACGACGCCTCCTTCGGGGCCTTCGGGGCGGGCGCGCAATATGTCGCGGTGATCTTCATGATCCTCGGGGCCTTGCCCTTCGTGCGCTATGTCCAGCTGACCAAGGGCACGGCACGCCCGCTTCTGCGCGACAGCCAGATCCGCGTCTTCCTGATCCTGATCTTCAGCTTTGTCACCGTCCTCAGCCTCTATGTCGCCAGCCGTTCCGGCGGCATGAACGAGGCGGTGATCCGCGCCTCCCTGTTCAACATCGTCTCGGTCATGACCGGCACCGGCTATTCCAGCGCCGATTACATGCAATGGGGGTCTTTCGCGGTCACGTCCTTCTTCTTCATCGGTCTGATCGGCGGCTGCGCCGGCTCGACCACCTGTTCGATCAAGGTGTTCCGTTATCAGATCCTGTTTGCGGCCATCCGCCAGCAGATCCGCCGCATCCATTCCCCCAGCGGCATCTTCATCACCCGGTTCGAAGGCCGCGCCGTGACCGAAGAGACGCTGAACTCGGTCATGGTCTTCTTCTTCGTCTTCATCCTGTCGCTTGGCTTCACGGCGGTCCTGCTCAGCCTGACGGGCCTCGATTTCATAACCTCGGTCTCGGGCGCCGCCACCGCCCTTGCGAATGTCGGCCCCGGCCTTGGCTCCACCATCGGCCCGGTCGGCAATTTCGCCCCGCTCAACGACAGCGCGAAATGGATCCTGAGCGCCGCGATGCTGGCCGGCCGCCTCGAAATGATGCTCGTCCTCGTCCTGCTGACCGGTCGCTTCTGGCGCGACTGAGCCTGTCGTGCAGGATCACGCGGAAATGGGGCCCGAAAGCCCCATCCCTTTCTTCTGTTTTCAAGTATCCTGGGGGGAGGCCCGGAACGGGCCGGGGGGCAGCGCCCCCCCCCCCCCGCGGCCCCCCGGGTGGGGTTTTTTGCCTGTTGGCCCACCGCCCCCTGGGGGTG
>JAFIEN010000305.1 GCA_020832515.1 Rubellimicrobium sp.
CCGCCCGCCAGAGGCCAGTGCAGTCGACATCATCGTCCGCCTCAAGCGCCGCCAGAGCCGCGGGAAAGAGGCCGAGCGGCGGCTGGTGGACACCATCCTCGCCGATCTGCAATTCGCGGCCCAGGCCTCGATCGCGCAGCTTGCGCAGCGCGCCGGGGTCAGCGAACCGACCATCACCCGGCTGGCCCGCTCGATGGGTTTTGCCGGCACCCAGGACATGCGCGCCCATCTGACCCAGGCGCTGGCCGTGGGCGGCGCCTATCTGCGCAGTCCCCCCGCCCCGCCCGAAGGTGCCGCCGCCTATGGCGGCGCGGTCGCGGCCATCGCGCAGGGCGCGCATTCGGCGCTCGACCTGTTCACGCTGGGCCTTTCGGGCACCGATCTCGAGGTCATCGCCCGCACCCTGCGCCGGGCCGGGTCCATCCTCGTCTGCGGAACGGGCGGCGGCTCGTCCATGGCGGCGGTCGAGATGCAGACCCGCTTCTTCCGCCTTGGCCTGCGCATCGTCGCCCAGACCGACCCCCAGCTACAGCGCATGTCGGCCAGCGTGCTGGGGCCGCGCGACGTGGCGGTGGGCTTCTCGATCTCGGGTCAGGCGCGCTCGGTGATCGACGCGCTCCAGATCGCGCGGCAATACGGCGCCCAGACCCTCGCCGTCACCCAACCCGGCACCCCGCTGGCCCAGGCCGCCCGCACGATCCTGCCCTTCACCTTCCGCGAGGACGGCAACATCTACAAACCCTCCTCGTCGCGCTACGCGCTTCTGGCCGCGGTCGACATCCTTGCCATGGCAACGGCCCATGCCATCGGCGGCGACGTGATCGAACCGCTCCGCCGCGTCCGCCAAAGCCTCGCCAGCCAGAACATCGTCAATCCCGACCTGCCCATCGGCGACTGACCCCCGTAGGGCGGGGTTCACCCCGCCACACCCGCCCGCACCGCGCTTGTGCCCGGACCCACCGCCACCACAAGATCCCTAAAACTCCTGCCCGAATCCCTTTCCTGCGGGACCAGTCACGGACATGGGCGGCAAAACGCCCGAACCGTGAACACGGTCCGCCGGGCGGAACCTCACCGGCAGACAGACGGGCAACAGGCAGGCCTTCTCGGCCACCGCGACAGCCCCAACGGCAAGCGCGACACCCGGCCGGGCGGCAATAGCGGCACCGTGGCCCTGGCTGCCCGATCGCCCGACCCGGCGCAATCGGCAGAAACCCCACCACACCCGGACCAGACCACCCTGCGCCGTCCAACCCCCGCCCGTCCAACCCGGCGTCATCCCGCCCGGTCTCGTGACGCGGGGCCTGTCCCGCCTGTCCACCTTCGCGCCGGATACCATCGGTTCGCAGCCGCGAGCCTGTCTGGTCACAGACCCCTCAGCCACTCCATCCGCTTGTCAAGATCCGCCGCCCCGAACGCCAGCGATCCCAGCACCACCGTCTCCGCTCCCGCACTCCGCAGGACCGGCACCGTCGCCTCCCTGATCCCGCCATCGGCCGCAAGGACCACCCTCCGACCACCGGCCTCGATCAAACCGGCCGCCTCTTTCAGCCGGTCGCAGGCTTTCGGATCCAACCCCTGCCCCTTCACCCCGATGGCCGTCCCAAGCAGGGTCAGCATGTCAAGGCGATGCAGGAAGGGCGTTACCTCACCGACCGGTGTGTTCACCCGCAGCACCATCCCGGCGGCGACACCCAGCCCGGCGATCCGGTCAAGGGCCGCAACGGCGACCGGTGCATTTTCCGCGTGGATGCTGATCAGGTCTGCCCCGGCCTCGGCAAACTGGTCGATCTGGGACAGAAGAACGCTGTCGGCGGTCATCAGGTGGACATGGATCGGGATGTCGCAGGCATCGCGCAGGCGGGCCACCAGATCGGGGAAGAACAGCAGTGCCGGGGCGAAATGGCCGTCGGCCACGTCGATATGGAGGATGTCGGCGAACGGGGCGATGCGGGCCAGATCGTCGGCAAGGCGGATCAGGTCGGCGGACCACATGGAGAATTCGGCGATCAGGCGGTCCGTGGGCAGGCGGTCGATCCAGCCGGGGGCGGGGCGGGGCATGTCAGAGTTCCTTCACGAAGGCGGTGAGGGCGGCGTGGAGGGCCGCGAGGTGTCGGGATTTGTCGTCTGTCTTGGGCGGCAGTTCCACGAGGCGCGAGGGGATGAGGGCCGCAAGCCGCCCCGAATGGTCGAGGGGGTGGATGTCATCGCGACCGGTGCCGCAGATCAGGGTGGGGACGGTGATCCGGGCGACTTGAGCGGGGGTGATGCCGGGGCCGTCGGCAGAGATGGTCTGGAGTAGGGTCGCGGTCTCGGCCAGTGGCGCGCGGTCGAAAAAGCCAAGGAGCGAGGCGAAGTTGTCCGGGGCCTCACGCGCCAGTCGGGCGGCGACGGGGCTTTGGGTGAACCGGGCGAGCGCCTCGTCGCGGGGAAGGGTGGCAAGGAGGCGTCCGACAAGGGCATTGGGGGCCATGTTGGGCGGGGCGTCTTCGGTGACCCAGGCGGGGCGGATCAGGATCAGCGCGCGGACGAGGTCGGGGCGGAGGGTGGCAAGGCGCAGGGCGATGGCCGCGCCCATCGAGATGCCGCCGAGGATGACGGGGTGGGGCAGGGTCTCGATCAGCGCGGCGACGTGATCGGCGAATGCAGCGATGGAGATCCTGCCTGCGAGGGGCGAGGCACCGTGGCCGGGGCATTCGAGGGTGAGGCGGCGAACGGCGTGATCGGGGGGGAAGGCCTCGGCGGTCTGGCGCGCATCGCCGCAGAGGCCGTGTTGCAGGACGAAGGGCAGGCCGGGGCCGCCGTCGTCATGCAGAGCCAGGCGCAAGCCGTTGGTATCAAACCACCTTCGGGTCATTCGGTGAGGGTCTTGAGGAAGCGGGCGACCTCCGGGGCCTCGTCTGCGATCAGGCCGTGGGTGATCAGGTCGCCGGTGAAGCCTGCGTCCCGGAGGCGGGCGAGGAAGGCGGGGAAATCGACGACGCCGGTGCCTGCGGCGGTGAACCTGCCGTCGGGGGCGCGGTCCTTGGCATGGGCCATGCCGATGCGGCCGGCAAGCAGGTCGATGGCGCGGGCGATGATGTCGGTGTGGTCGGGTTCAGTCTCGAAGAGGTTGGCGGGGTCGAGGACGATGCAGAGGGCCTCGGATTGCAGCGTGTCGAGGAGATCGCGGGCCTTCCCGGCGCTGCTGACCACATTGGCCAGTTCGGGTTCGATGCCAAGGCGCAAACCATGCGATTCGGCGAGTGTCACGGCCTGTTCCATCTCGGTCAGAAGGTCGGCCCAGGCCGCGGGCGTCGCATTGTCGGGATGGGCGCGCCATTGGTCATCGGCGTCGCGGGTGCCGGTGCATAGGGTGATGAGATCGGTGCCGATCAGGGGGGCGGCTTCGGCCAGAACGGCAAGGCGACGTTGCCCTGCGGCGCGGATGGCAGGATCGGGGTGGATCATGTTCCATGTGCCGGAAAGGGCGGCGATGGTGAGGCCGGTATCCTGTGCCGCAGCGGCTATGGCGCGGGCTGTGGCTTGCGAGATGGCGTCGGGCATGGGGGGCAGGCCGGAGCAGGCCATGTTGTATTGCACGCTGGCGTAACCGGCGGCACTGGCGGCCTGCAGGACGGTCAGGGGATCGTGGCCTACAAAGGTCTTGGCGAAGATGCCCGTTCGGATGGGATCGGGCATCAGATCGGCCCCTCGGCCTGATCGAGGCGGACAGGGCGGCCCTCGCGCGCCGATTGGGCGATGGCGGCCATCGCGCGGACCGAGGCGATGCCGTCTTCGAGCGTGGCCCCGCCGGTGGGGCGGCCGGTCAGCACGGCTTCGGCGAAGCCTTCGACCTGGCGGCGGTAGAAATGCCCGTCGGCCCCCAGCACGCGGCGGGTGGTGCCATCCTCTTCGTGGAAGATGTCGACCTCGGAGCTTTTGTAATACCAGGGGTTGTAGGTCTTGCCCAGGATGGAGCCGTTTTCGCCATAGATCTGGAAGCCCTCGTACCAGTCCATCCGCACCGCGACGGTCAGGTCGAGATGGCCGAGCGTGCCGTTTTCGAATTCCACATCGACGAACCAGGAGCGGATGCCGGCACGGTTGAGGAGGCGGGCCGACACTTGCGCGATCGGGCCCGCGAAATAGCGGGCGGTGTCGACGAGATGGCTGCCATGGGCAAGCATGTAGTAGCGGTCGAGATCGGCCTTGGGATTTTCGGACGGCTTCTTCGCTTGCGCCGAGGTGACGATGAGGGGCTGGACCGCGTCGGTCATCGGGTAGCGATGGGTCGAGTCGCAATACCAGGCCTTGAGGGCGACCATCTGGCCCATGGGCCCGTCGATGAAGGCCTTGGCGGCCTGAAGGCCCGGGTCGTAGCGCTTCATATGGCCGATCTGGAGGGTCAGGGCGGGGTCCTGGCCGCGGAGCGACTCGGCTTCCTCGATGCTGGTGGCGAGGGGTTTTTCGCAGAGGACATGCTTGCCGGCGGCGAGCGCGCGGGCGGCGGCGGGGATGTGGAAGGCATCCGAGGTGGCGATGATGACGGCCTCGAGATCGGGGTCGGCGAGCATGGCGTCGTAATCGGCATATTGGCGGGCGGGGGCATGGGTGGCGGCCATCCGTTCGCGCAGGTCATCGGCCACGTCGCAGATCGCGTGGAGCGTGGCGTTGCGGGCCTTGGTGCAGCTTTCGAAATGCGCGGCCTGGGCGATGGGGCCGCAGCCGAGGACGCCGATGCGCTGAAGGCGGTCATCTTTGGGACCGGGCATTGCGGGGCTTTCCGGTTGGGGTCTGTTCCCGGAGGCGGCGGTGGGGGGGGGGGGGGGGGGGGGGGGGGGGGGGGGGGGGGGGGGGGGCG
>JAFIEN010000306.1 GCA_020832515.1 Rubellimicrobium sp.
GGCCGGGTGGGCGAGGTCATCACCCGCACCTGGCAGACCGCGCACAAGATGAAGGTGCAGCGGGGGCGTCTGGCCGAGGAGGCGGGCGCGAACGACAATTTCCGGGTGCGCCGCTACATCGCGAAATACACGATCAACCCGGCCATCGCACATGGCATTTCCCACGAGGTGGGCAGCGTCGAGATCGGCAAGCGCGCCGATCTGGTGCTGTGGAACCCCGCGTTCTTCGGGGTGAAGCCCGAGATGGTGCTGATGGCGGGCACCATCGTCTGTGCGCAGATGGGCGATCCCAATGCCTCGATCCCCACGCCGCAGCCGGTCTATAGCCGCCCGATGTTCGGTGCCTATGGCCGGTCGGTCGAGCGGTCCGCCGTCACCTTTGTCAGCGCCGCGGCGCAGGCGGATGGCATCGGCAAGCGGCTGGGGCTGGCCAAGGAGACGCTGGCAGTGGTCAACACCCGCAGTATTGGCAAGCGCGACCTGAAGCTGAACGATGCGATGCCGAAGGTCGAGGTGAACCCCGAAACCTACGAAGTGCGGGCGGATGGTGAACTTCTGACCTGTGAACCGGCCAAGGTGCTGCCGATGGCGCAGCGCTATTTCCTGTTCTGACGGGGATTTCGGGTTTGTCTCGGGCGGTCGTCCCGATAAGCTGCGGCGGTCAGGTTTGCCCCAGCGCACGAAAGGATTTGCAATGACCGACACGATTTTTCGCAGCAGGGTTGCGGCGGCCTCGATCCTGGCGTCCGGACTGGTCCTGGGGGGCAGCGCGGCCCTTGCTCAGGCAGGCTGCCCGACGGCGGACGATCTGGCGCGCGGGATCACCATCGCCTTCACAGGCGGCGCGGTCGAAACCTATCGCCCCGGTCGGGAACCCGGCGTGACCGAAGTCATTGGCTCGGACGGCTTCGGTTTCGACTACGGCATGCGCCTGGCCCACGGGACCCATCTGCTCCTGTATGAAGAACTGGTGCGCGGCCGGCCCGATCTCGAGACGCGTCAGACCTACGATTACGGCATGCCGGTGGCGCTGATGCCGGTGCCCGAGGCCGGTGGCCGCTGGGCCGTCGATGTCCGCGTGACAAGTGCGGAGGGCGAGCGGACCGAGCGGCAGGTCCAGGCCTATGACACCGTGACGACCGAGGTGATCGGGAATTGCAGCTACGACCGGATCGAGGCGGTGATCGCCTATGACACGGGGGATTTCTACATCGAGGGCATACACTTCCTGCCCGAACTGCAACTCGGCTATCTGGCGTGGTCCGAATCGAACGGCGTGCGTGAGGTGGATCTGAGCCCGGTTTCGATCAGCGTGGCGCAATGACGGCGGGCGCCGATGCGCCGGTCCGGGCCTTTTCGGTGCGCCGGGTGCCGCTTGATGCGGTGCCGGGCGATCATGTCTTGCTGAGCTACGAGGCGCGGCTCCTGCGGAGGCGGCGACTTGAGACGGCGGCGGGGCTTGCCGTGCTTGCCGATCTGCCGGAGGCGGTCAGCCTGGACGAGGGCGATGCGCTTGTGCTGGATGACGGCCGGCTGATCGGGGTGCGCGCGGCCGATGAGGCGCTGGTCGAGGTGCGCGGCGATCTGCCCCGGCTGGCCTGGCATATCGGCAACCGGCACACCCCCTGCGAATTGGGTACAGACCGGCTGGTGATCCGGCGCGATCACGTGCTCGAGGGGATGCTGACCGGGCTGGGGGCCGAACTGCGCAACGTGACGGGCCCTTTCCGGCCCGAGGGCGGCGCCTACGGGCACGGCCGCACGATGGGGCATTCGCATGGCACGTCCCATGGGGACGGGCATGCGCACGGGCACGATCACGATCACGATCATGGCCACGGCCACGGCCACGAGCACGGGCACGAGCACGGGCACGAGCACGGGAACAGGCATGCCCATGGACACGATGCTGAGCACTGAGCAGTTCCTTACCCTGTCGCACTGGCTTTCGCCCGCCTATCCGGTGGGCGGCTTTGCCTGGTCGCATGGCCTGGAAAGCGCAATCCATGACGGGATCGTCGCCGCGCCCGATGCGCTGTGCGACTGGCTGGACGATCTTCTTGCCCATGGCGCCGGCCGCACGGATGCCATCCTGATCCACGCCGCCCATACCGCGCGGGGGGCGGAACTGGCAGATCTGGCCGCGCTTGCCACCGCGCTTCAACCCACCCGGGAACGGCGGGCCGAGAGCCTGGCGCAGGGCGATGCCTTCGCCGCGATCACCCGCGCGCTAAGGGGGCTCGACCTACCCGACGGCCTGCCCTATCCGGTTGCACTGGGGCATGCGGCCGGGCTGGAAGGGCTGCCCCCCGAGCCGGTTGCCCAACTCTATCTGCAGGCGGTGGTGACCAACCTTGTCCAGGCGGCCCAGCGACTCATGCCGTTGGGCCAGACGGCCGCGCACCGGATCGTTGCGGGGCTTGCCACGCAGTGCGCCACCGTCGCGGCCGCGGCCGCAACGCTTGGCCCGGACGACATCGGCAGCGCCGGACTTGCCATCGACATCGCCTCGATGCGGCACGAAACGCTTGAACCGCGTCTTTTCCGTTCCTGACACCCGAAAGGCCCCGCATGCCCCCGCGTTCCCCCAACGGCCCGCTCAAGCTTGGCATCGGAGGCCCCGTGGGCGCGGGCAAGACGACGCTGACCGCCGCGCTGGCCCGTGCGCTCAAGGACGAGTTGTCGGTCGCCGTCATCACCAACGACATCTACACGCGTGAGGATGCCGAGGCGCTCATGCGGATGCAGATCCTGCCCGCGGACCGGGTGATGGGGGTCGAGACGGGGGGCTGCCCCCATACCGCGATCCGCGAGGATGCCTCGATCAACCTTGCCGCCGTGGCCGCCTTGCGGGCCAGGCACCCCGACCTCGACCTTGTGGTGATCGAAAGCGGGGGGGACAATCTTTCGGCCACCTTCTCGCCGGAACTGGCGGATGTGACGATCTATGTGATCGACGTGGCAGCGGGCGAGGAAATCCCGCGCAAGGGCGGCCCGGCCATCACGCGCTCGGACATCCTCGTGATCAACAAGACCGACCTCGCGCCCTATGTTGGCGCCTCGCTCGAGGTGATGGACCGGGATGCGACGCGGATGCGCGCGGGGCGGCCCTTCGTCTTCGCCAGCCTGCGCAAGGGCGACGGGCTTGATGCGATCATCGCCCATGTCCGGGCGATCGGCGGGCTCTGACCCCGGCTGCCCGGTCAAGCGAGGCCAGCGGCGGCAGCATCGTTCCGCAGACAAGCGCGGTCAGGACGCGGGGCAGGGGCGGGACCTGCGACAGCGGAAACAGAACGCGGTCCCGGATAACGGGCAGGATCCGGCTGTCCGACTGATATTGCGGCGTGAAGGCGGCGGAGAAGGCCTGATAGGCACGCACATGCCACCGCCGCGCCGCCGCATAAAGCGCCAGCGGATCCTGCCCGTTGGCCAGCCGCAGCGCCCATGCCAGTGCCAGCGCATCAAGAAGCGCCATGTTCGCCCCCTGTCCAAGCTGCGGCGAGGCCCGATGAGCGGCATCTCCGATATGGACAAGTCCGTCCGACCAGGGCCGGGCCAATGTGCCGTGGCTGTAGCGCGCCATCGTCATCCGGGCAGGGTCGCCGATCTGGGCAAGGAAAGGCTCTGCCTCGGGCCAGAGTGCCCGGGCCTCGTCCCTCCAGACGGCCGGTCCGCGTTCCAACCAGTCCGCATGCTGCGCAACCGGCAAGGACCAGAACAGCGCCGCCTTGTTGCGCCCGTCCCCCGGTAGCCGCCCTATCGGCAGGATGCCGATCATCCTGTCGGCCCTTCGGTAGCGCTGGCGCAATTCGTCGGGCGGCAGGTTCGTTTCGGGCCAGTCCACCGTCGCCCAGAGTGCGCCGTAGGCCAGCGGACGCGCCTTGATCGGGGACAGGGGCGAAGAGGCCCCCGCCGCATCGACGATCAGGTCGAACGGTCCCAGCCGCGCCTGACCCGCAAGCAGATATGCACCTTCGCGCCCCGTGATCTCTGCCCCCTGCAGCAGTGTCACCTGTCGCCGGAGGACGGCCTGCCACAAGACTTCGAACAGGCTTGCGCGGTGGATCGCCAGCCCTTCGCGCGGGGCATAGCTTACGTCCAGCACCGGTCGTCCCGTTCCGGCTTCGTGCCCCAGCATCCGCGTCAGCCTTTGGCCAAGCCCGCGCGCCGCATCGCCGCAGCCGATCTCGTCCAGCACCCACGCCCCGACCGGCTGGATCACGAGTCCCGAGCCGACGGGCCTCGGGGCGTCGAAGCGGTCCAGCACCGTCACCTCATGTCCGCCGTCTGCAAGAAGCGCCGCCGCCGCCAGCCCGCCGATCCCTGCCCCCGCGATCCCGATCCGCATCGGTGCCCCCACTTTACCCCAATCCCACCGCGCCCTATACCGCGCCCATGCGAGGCATGCCGTCGATACGTCGAATTAGCCGCCCGGCGCTCTGACAGCCAGAGCCGCCGGGACAAGGTGCCTGCCGCACCGACGCTTTCGCCCCCGACCCGATTTTCGAAGGACGCCGCCATGAGCGCCGACACGACCGCACCAATCGACTACAAGACCACCCTCAACCTGCCCCGGACCGAGTTTCCGATGCGCGCGGGCCTTCCCCAGCGCGAACCCGGCTGGCTGGACCGCTGGGCGCGGATCGGGGTCTATGACCGGCTGCGCGAAAAGGCCGCCGGCCGGCCGCCCTTCATCCTGCACGACGGCCCTCCTTACGCGAACGGGCATCTGCATATCGGCCATGCGCTGAACAAGGTCCTGAAGGACATGGTCGTCCGGTCCCAGCAGATGATGGGCCATGACGCGCGCTACATCCCCGG
>JAFIEN010000307.1 GCA_020832515.1 Rubellimicrobium sp.
GGTTGAGGATCCCCACCCCCCCCAGCGCGCCCCGGCCAAAGGCCACGGCGGCGCGAAGATACGGATCGATCCGCGGCTCGAGGCCCAGTTTCGGGATCCAGACTTCCAGCGCCTCGTCGCCGGCACCAAAGGCCACCGTGCGCAATCCGCGCCCGTGGTCATGCGCGTTCGACAGCGCGGGCATCACCACGGTGGCCACTGCGGGCGCATCCGCCGCCGTGACCTGTGCGATATGCCCCCCCGACAGCACCAGCCGCCCCGGCCCGGCCAGATCGGCGGCCAGCGCCCGGGAAAACTCGATCGTGCTGTCGGGGGGGGCGGTCATCGTCAGCTCATCGTCGCATGGGCTTCGGCGATCAGCTCCTGCGTCATCGCCTGCTCCACGGTCACGTCGCCTTCCTCCATCTCGCCCGCGTCGATCAGATAGTCGATCGCCTCGCCGAAGACCGAAGGCTCGATCCAGAGCAGCCCGTTCTCGGCCGCGTCGCCCACCGGCACGAAATCCGCCATCATCTTGGACTCGGCGATCTGCGCTTCAAGGTCGAGGCCGCGCTGGCCGTATTCCTCGACCATCAGGACGGCCATTTCCTCGGGGTTGTCCATATGCCACTGCCAGCCCCGGATCTCGGCGCGCAGCCAGCGGACCAGCAGGTCGGGGTTGGTGTCGATCGTCTCGTCGCTGGCGATCAGGACACCGGCATAACCCGGCACGCCAAGGTCGTTCATATAGGCGATGGCGATATCCACGCCGCGGGTCTGCAGCATCACGCCCTGGTTGGTGGCCCAGCCGTAATATCCATCCACCTGGCCTGCGGCGAGGATGCCGGGATCGGTGCCGACGGGCACGAAGGTGACCGAGGCGGGATCGACGCCTGCAGCGGTCATCAGCCCGGTCAGCTGCGGGCGCACGCCATCGGGAAGCGCGATGGTCTTGCCCTCGAAGCTGGCAAGGTCGGTCAGGGGGTTCTCGGCCAGCGACATGATCGCGCCGGGGGCCTTCTGCATGATCGCCCCGAAGGCGCGGACCGGCAGGTCGCCCAGACGGGCACGGATCGTGCCTTCGACATCGGTGTCGCTGGTCGTCGCCTGTCCGGTGGCGACGCTGATATCGGTCCCGGCCATGGCGGGGCCGCCGGCAAGGAATTCGGCCTCGATCCCCTCTTCCTCGAAATAGCCGTTGTGGATCGCGGCGAAATGGCCGCCGAACTGGATCGACTTCACCCAGCCCAGCTGATGGACGACCCGATCAAGCCCCTGCGCACGGGCCGAGGTGCCGGCCAGACCGGCGGGCAGCATCCAGATGCCCAGACCGGCCGCACCGCCCTGAAGGAGGTGGCGACGGCTGAGCGCGGGGGTGGAAAGCGTGGAGGCGGGACGCGTGTTCTTCAAAGACCTTGTCATTCCGGAACCCTTCCTAGGTTATTCGATTGAATGTCTTCGGCCGGGCCGCACCCGGTCAGCGGACACAATGTCTTCCCCGCTCTCGATGAAAAGCCGCAGGGACGCCCGAGTCGAGCCGGATTTTCGAAAATTTTCATTTTGTCGAAAATTGTGCAGATTGGCCGTGCATCTGCACATCCTCTTGGCGGAGCGTGATCGGCACGGGCCAGGACGGGGCATCGGATGGAGAAAGCGGTTGAGGCTGCAAGGCGAAGGGGGCTTGGTGCCGGCATGAGGGAACAGATCCAGATCTTGCGCAGCGGTGCGGGGCTGCACGTGCTGGCGGCCGGGCCTGTGGGCGGCCGAACGGTCGTGATGATCCATGGGCTGGGCTGGGATGCGGCCTCGCTCTGGGAGGCGCAGATCGGCATGCTGGCCGCGGCGGGGTGGCGGGTGCTGGCGCCGGACCTGCGGGGGACGGGCGGATCGCCCCCGCTGCGCGGGGCCGTGGGCATCGCGGGCCTTGCCGATGACGTGGCGGCACTGATCGCAGATGAGGTGGCCGCAGCACCGGTCCTTGTCGGCTTTTCCATGGGGGCGATGGTGGCCGTCGACCTTGCCCTGCGCCCGGGGACGAGGCCCGCGGGATTGGTGCTTGCCTGCGGCGGGGTGGCCTCATCGCCCGGGGGCGAGGCGGGGGTGACGGCGATGCTGGCGCGGGCCGAGGCGATGGGGCCGCGCGCCTTTGCCGAGGAGCAGGCGCAGATGATCTTCGCGCCCGACTGGGCCGCGCGGAACGGGTCGGCCGTCGCAGCCTTTATCGAACGGCGGGCGGTGATGGATCAGGACAGCCTGCATCACAGCTTTCGCGCGCCCTTCGGCTGCGACTACACGGGGCAACTGGCCCGCATCACCTGCCCCGCGCATGTGATCGCGGCGGGACAGGACAACTTCCTGTCGGTCGCCGATTGCCGCGCCCTGGCCCGGGCCTTGCCGCAGGCCGAATTGACGGTGATCGAGGAGAGCGGCCACATGGCCCCGGTCGAGGCGCCCGGCGCCTTCAATGCCGCGCTCCTGTCCTACCTCGAACAGCTGAAGGCACCCGCCGCATGACCACCCGCATCGCCCTTGTCACGGGATCGGCCCCGTTCGCGGGCCTGCCCGACAATCCCGCGGCACTCCTTCTGCCGAAGGTCGAGGGGCAGGTCCTTCACGGCATCACCATCCGCACCGTCGAAACCCCGGTCAGCCTTGCCGCCGTGCCATCGACCATCGCGGGCCTGATCCGCG
This sequence comes from Rubellimicrobium sp., assembly GCA_020832515.1. GTDB lineage: Bacteria > Pseudomonadota > Alphaproteobacteria > Rhodobacterales > Rhodobacteraceae > JAFIEN01. The sequence goes on from JAFIEN010000307.1 coordinate 2,671, forward strand.
ACCACCGACCGGCCTTCTTCGTGGCCCTTGGCCTTGCGCCGGGCGACCCGACGCTGCGGTGCGAGACGACGGCGATCAACCGCCTCGATTTCGGGGTGGCCGACAATTTCGGCCAGCGCCCCACCGACGGCGGCCCGATCGAACCCGGTGGCCCCGACGGGCGGCTGGCCACATGGGATGCCAAGGCCCTTGCCGCAGCGATCCGGGGCCATGGCATCCCGGCCCGCGTCTCGCATCACGCGGGAACCCATCTGTGCAATGCCACGCTTTATTCCGCCCTTGGCGCGATGGCGGCCGAAGGGCTGACCGGCCCCTGCGGCTTTTTCCACCTGCCCTACCTGCCGCATCAGGTGGCCCGGTTCCTGTCGGACGGCCCGCCCGGCGGCGACCTCGCGCCGCTTACCCCCCGCGCGCTGCCCTCGATGGCGCTGGAGGATCAGCTGGCCGGGCTGACCATCCTTCTCGAATCCCTTGCCCATTCCGTTTCACAGGAGCCATGAGCCATGACCACGATGGAAGCCATCCCCGACCTGCCCGAAACCTATGCCGAGGCGGCGAAGATCGACACGAGCCAGATCCCCGTGATCGACCTTGCCCCCTTCCGCGCGGGCAGCCTGCGCCAGCGGATCGCGGTCGCGGCGAAGATCGCCGAGGCTTGCCGGACGGTCGGCTTCTTCTACATCACCGGCCACGGCATCGCGCAGTCGCTGATCGACGACGCTTTCGGCGCCAACAGGCAGTTCTTCGACCAACCCTATGAAGAGCGGATGAAGAGCGCCGCCACGCTCGATCACTGGCGCGGCTATGTGCCCTCGAAGACTGTGGGCGAAGGCGGCACGGTCGGCGGGTCGATCCAGACCTTCCGCCTGATGCTGGACCTGCCCGCAGATGACCCGGATGTGGTGATGGGCAAGTCGATGCACCTGCCCAACCGCTGGTGCCCGCATCTGCCGGGCTTCGATGCGACGGTGCAGGCCTATATGGCCGAGATGACGGTGCTGTCGGCCCACCTGCGCCGCGCCTTCGCGCTGGGCCTCGGGCTGCCCGAGGAATTCTTTGACCCATACTACAACCGGCCGCTGATCCAGCAAAGCCTGCTCTACTACCCCGCGCCGCCCAGCCAGCGACCGCAGGACATCAAGATCGGCGCGGGCGAACATCGCGACACGGGCGCCTTCACGATCCTGATGCAGGACGAGACGGGGGGCCTCGAGGTCGGGCATCTTGAGCATGAATGGGTCGCGGCCCCGCCGATCCGGGGGACCTATGTCATCAATATCGGCGACATGATGATGCGCTGGACGAACGGGCGCTTCGTCTCGACGATGCACCGTGTGGTCAACCGGGCGACGACGGCGCGCTATTCCATGCCCTATTTCGCCAATCCCGATTACGACAGCATCATCGCGCCGGTCCCCGCGCTGATCGAACCGGGCACCAGCGCCGCCTATCCGCCGCTGCATTTCGGCGATTTCATGGATGCCTTCTACAAGAAGGGCATGGCCTATCTGACCGAGGCTGCGGCATGAGCGACCTGCTGACCGTCACCGCGGGCGGCTTCACCTTCGGTGCGCGGCTGGAAAGCGAGGCCGCGCCGAAGACGGTGGCCGCCTTTCGCGCGCATTTGCCCTTCCACGGCCAGATCGTCCATGTCCGCTGGAGCGGCGAGGGCGTCTGGGTGCCGCTGGGCGAGATGGATTTCGGTGTGGGATACGAGAACCACACCAGCCATCCCGCGCCCGGGCAGGTGCTGCTCTATCCCGGCGGGATCTCCGAGACCGAGATCATCCTGGCCTATGGGGGCGTCTCATTTTCTTCGAAAATGGGACAGCTCGCGGGGAACCATTTCCTGACCCTGACCTCGGGGCTCGAGAATCTCCCGGCGCTCGGGCGCAAGGTGCTGTGGGAGGGTGCCCAGGACATCGCCTTCGTTCCGGCCTGAGGCATCCCGAAATTTGCAATTTCGGGTGGCGGAATTTGGCCAAATTCCGCCACCCCGGGCGTCGGGCGCGCAAGACCAAATGGCGGGCCCGCGGCGGCCTTGAGGGCCGCCCGCGGCCCCCGCCCCCCCCCCAGGGGGGCCGCCCCCCGGGGGGGCCCCCCAACCCCCGCCGCCCG
>JAFIEN010000308.1 GCA_020832515.1 Rubellimicrobium sp.
AGGCAGTAGCTTAACTCAGCCGGAAATCTGTCCAAGGATCGGGGAGTAGCTCAGACCATCCTCAACTTCCGCCATCTCCTGGAGCGTCACGGGCTGACCGAGGCGATCTTCGCGGACGTGAACGCGCACTTGGCGAACAAGGGCATCACGCCGCGGTCGGGGACGCTCGTGGATGCGACCATTATCGATGCGCCGTCTTCGACCAAGAACAAGGCGGGCGCCCGCGATCCCGAGCTGTCGTCGACGAAGAAGGGCAACGAGTGGTATTTTAGCGTGAAGGCGCACATCGGCGTGGATGTGGACAGCGGCGTGACCCACAGCCTCGACATCACGACCGCCAGGGTCCACGACAGCCAGGTCTGGGATGAGGTTCTGCATGGCGAGGAGACCTCGGTCTGGGCCGACAAGGGCTATGTCAGTGCCGGGCGCGAGGCCACGTTCAGCGCAGAGGGCAAGGTCTGGGGCCTGATGCGCAAGGCGCCGAAGGGCGGCAAACTTCACCCTGAGGACGAGAAGATCAACCGCATCATCGCGATGGTTAGGGCCCGGGTGGAGCACCCGTTCCGCATCCTCAAGCGGCAGTTCGGTTACGTGAAGACCCGCTACCGGGGCCTACCGCGCGCTAATCGTCGAGGGCGAGAAGCCCGGCATTCACCGCTAATGGGATGTTCCCGATGCACCGCCAAGGGTCACGGGGGCCAAGGCACGGATGCCGTCGCGGCGGGTTTCGCTCGAGGTGTTCCGCCGCGATGGATGGCGGTGCCGGTTCTGCGGCATCCCGATCCTTTTGCTCGACGCGATCAAGCTGCTCAACAGCATACTCCCGGAAGAGATCCGCTGGCGTGCCAAACCCTACCGAAACCGCAATCCGGCCTTCAACCTGCTGGCCTCGTCGCTTGAACGGGTCCGCGAAGGTGATTAGCAAGCTTCGCTGCCACGAAGTTGCTATCCGCCATCATGGCACGCTCGCGTTCGAAAGTAAGAAGCGGTCGCAAGTGCATAGATGTCTCCTCGAACACTCTCTCGCGTAACCGACGGCCCAAACGTAGGGCTGCCCACATTGTCAGTCTGACCTACAACGTTGCTCTCAGAGGGTCCGGGCTTTCTCAGTCACACCGGAGCACAGCACCACGTATGGTGGCGACTCGGTGGCGATTCATCGTAGCGCCTCGAAGATCAGCGGTCGCCCACGACACCAAAGCCTTGATATGATTAAAATAAATGGTCGGGGCGGAGAGATTCGAACTCCCGACCCTCTGTTCCCAAAACAGATGCGCTACCAGACTGCGCTACGCCCCGAACCGAGGCCCTTCTAGGACGCGCGTGCGGATTTGAAAAGGGTCTTGCGATCTGTCTGACGACGGCGCCTGGCCACAGGGGGTGCGGCGGGTCAGTCGCAGGGGCGGGCTGCGTCCGGGCCGATGGCGGGATGCTGCAGGACATCACCAGGCGCGATGCCCAGACGGTGGGCAAGGCCGCCGTTGATCTCGAGCACGAAGAGGATACCCTCGCCGCCGTCGATCGTCGTCTCGTCAAGGGGAATGGCCATTTCGTGGATGTGGCGGATCACGCCCTGCGGATCGGCAAATAGCATGTCGAGCGGGATCAGCGTGTTGCGCATCCAGAAGGTCGCGCGCTGGGGAGCGTCGTAGACGAAGAGCATGCCGGCCATCTTGGGCATCTCCTCGACAAACATCAGGCCCCGGGCGCGGGTCTCAGGTTCGTCGGCCACGATCACCGAGAAGCGGGCCTGACCGAAATCGCCGTGAACCGTCAGCATATCCGCGCGGCAGGCGGCATCGACGACAGTCCCGAAGACGATGGCGATCGTGGCGGCGGCAAGCGCCAGGGCGGAACGCGGGGCGCCGAGCATCGTCAGTCCGCTTCTCCGCCGGTGCGGGTGGCGGCATCCCAGGCCAGGACCTCGGTCGCCATCCGGCCACGACGGCCCTCGATCACGCGCAGGCTGACGGCCTCGCCGGCCTGCAGGTCGGCAAAGCCGGATTTCCGCAAGACTTCGATATGGATGAACACATCCTCGTTATGTCCGTAGATATTGGCGAAGCCAAAGCCCTTGGCCTTGTCGAACCACTTCACGCGCGCCGGTTCCAGCGGACGGCTGGCCAGATCCTCGGGATCGTATTCGGCCAGATCGCTGAGGCCGGAGGCGGTCACGGTCTCGGGCGGTTCCAGTTCCAGCACCGCGAGGGCCTGCATTCCACGGTCCGTCCTGACGACGCTGACCGTGATGGTCGAACCATCGGCGACCGAACCCTGGCCGAAGTTACGCACGACATTGGCATGAAGCAGGATGTCGGGACCACCGCCATCGGAGACGATGAATCCGAAGCCCTTGCCCGGATCGAACCATTTCACCCGGCCGCTCAGCACGGTTTGGCCGGCGATCACGTCATCTGTCATTTTCGTACCGTCCCATGCGCTACCCGATCTCCGGGACACACCTCGGGGATTAATGTCACGAACCTGCGGGAAAGGACAAGGGGGCGACGTGAAGCCTGCGAAATTCACGAAGCGTGAAATGCAGGACTCCATGATTTCAAGGGGCTTCGCTCTGTGTCAGGGATTGAGGCGCGTGATCGTCCAGGGGGCATCGACAGTGTCGCGGGTCCAGCGGAATCGATCGTGAAGACGGAACGGACCATCGGCCCAGAACTCGATCTCGAGCGGCACGATGCGGTATCCGCCCCAGTGCGGCGGACGGTCCGGGTCCGTCCCGTGCCTGAGGCCGATCCGCGTCACCTCGGCCATCAGCGCCAACCGCGAGGCAAGCGGCCGCGACTGCTGCGAGGCCCAGGCTCCGAGCCGGCTTTGCAGGGAGCGCGAGCGGAAATAGGCGTCGGCCTGCGGTCCGTCCTCGCGCGTGACAAGTCCGCGGACCCGGATCTGGCGGGCGAGCGACTTCCAGTGCAGCACGAAGGCCGCCTTGCCGGCGCTGTCGAGCTCGGCCGCCTTGGCGCTTTCGTAATTCGTGTAGAAGACGAAGGCGGCCGGCTCGATCTCCTTCAGAAGGACCATGCGCACATTGGGCAGGCCGGCCGGATCGACCGTCGCCAGCGCAATGGCATTGGGATCGGCGGGTTCGCGCGCCCCGGCCTCGGCCAGCCATGCGCGGGCAAGGGCGAAAGGGTCGTCGCCCGCGAAGATGCCGGTGCGGTCGGGTCCGTCGATCCGTGGCTCGGTGCGGTCTGTCATCTGCTGGCCCTCCTGCTGCCCGAGCGCCCTTGATGCCCCTCGGCCGATCGCCTACACCGGAGCGAAATGCTGCCGGAATGGCAAGAGGGACGTTCATGACCACAGGTCTGATGGCTGGAAAACGCGGGCTGATCATGGGGCTCGCAAATGACAAGTCGATCGCCTGGGGTATCGCGCAGGCCCTGTACGGAGCCGGGGCGGAGCTTGCGTTTTCGTATCAGGGCGAGGCCTTGCTCAAGCGGGTCGGACCTCTGGCGGCGGCAGTGGGTTCGGACATCGTGCTGCCCTGCGACGTGGGTGACATGGCCTCGGTCGACGCGCTGTTCGCCGCATTGTCCGCGCGTTGGGGGCGGCTGGATTTCCTCGTGCACGCGATCGGATTTTCGGACAAGTCCGAGCTTCGCGGGCGCTATGTCGACACCAGCCGCGAGAATTTCCTGATGTCGATGGACATCTCGGTCTATTCCTTCACCGCCGTGGTGAATCGCGCGGCCGCGATGATGACCGGGGGCGGAAGCTGCCTGACGCTGACCTATTACGGGGCCGAGAAGGTCATGCCGCATTACAACGTGATGGGCGTGGCCAAGGCCGCGCTCGAGGCAAGCGTGCGCTACATGGCCGAGGATCTTGGCCGTGACGGCATCCGGGTGAACGCGATCAGCGCCGGCCCGATCAAGACGCTGGCGGCATCGGGCATCGGCGATTTTCGCTACATCCTGAAGTGGAACGAATACAACTCGCCGCTCCGGCGCACCGTGACGATCGAGGATGTGGGACGCTCGGCGCTCTATCTGTTGTCTGACCTCGGCTCGGGCGTGACCGGGGAATGCCTGCATGTGGATGCGGGCTATCACGTGGTGGGCATGAAGGCGGTCGATGCGCCGGACATCACGAAGGACTGACATGACGACCAAGGCAGGCGCGTTCCGGGACAGGGACGCGGGCGCCGCATGCGACCCACGATCCGAGGACCCCGCCATGACCGAGACGACCGCCCGCCCCCGCTCAGACCGGCTTCCGCACGAAAAGGGGTTCCATGTCAGCTGGGACCAGATCCACCGCGACAGCCGGGCGCTGGCCTGGCGGCTGGACGGACATGGGCCCGACGACGGTTCGTGGCGGGCGATCGTGGCGGTGACGCGGGGCGGGATGGCACCGGCAATGATCGTCGCGCGCGAACTGGACATTCGTCATGTCGATACGATCAGCGTCAAGAGCTACGATTATCAGCGGCAGGCCGATGCGGTGGTCCTGAAGGCGCCCGATGCCGGGCTGATGGGGGACGGGACGGGCATCCTGATCGTCGATGACCTCGTCGATTCGGGCAGGACGCTGGAACTGGTGCGAAAGCTTTATCCCAAGGCGCATTTCGCGACGGTCTATGCCAAGCCGAAGGGACGCGGGCAGGTCGATACGTTCATCACCGAGGTGAGCCAGGACACCTGGATCTTCTTTCCCTGGGACATGGCGCTGCAATATGTGGAGCCCTATCGCGGGCGGGATTGAGATGCCGGGATGCGGCGGCCGGCGGGTGTCCGCGGCCAGATGGCGGGGTGAACCCCGCCTTACGGC
>JAFIEN010000309.1 GCA_020832515.1 Rubellimicrobium sp.
CATGGGAGGAGAGGATGAAGGCGAGGGTCACAGCGCATCGCGATTTCACGATCGCACGCATCGACGACCGGCTCTACGGGGCCTTTCTCGAACATCTGGGGCGGGCGATCTATACCGGCATCTATCAGCCGGACCACCCGACCGCAGACAGGAACGGCATGCGGGGCGATGTGATCGACCTCGTCAAGGCGCTGAACGTGCCGGTCGTCCGGTATCCGGGCGGCAACTTCGTTTCGGCCTACAACTGGGAGGACGGGATCGGCCCCAAGGACCAGCGCCCGACGCGGCTTGACCTTGCCTGGCACACGTCCGACAGCAACCAGGTCGGCATCCACGAATTCGCCGACTGGTGCGACAGTGTCGGCACCGAGATGATGCTGGCGGTCAACCTCGGCTCTCGCGGGCTCGAGGAGGCGCGGAATTTCCTTGAATACGTCAGCGCGCCAACCGGCAGCTACTGGGGCGATCTGCGCAAGAAGAACGGCCGCGCCGATCCGTGGAAGGTGCGCCACTGGTGCCTTGGAAACGAAATGGACGGCCCATGGCAGGTCGGCCACAAGACCGCGCATGAATACGGACGGCTTGCAAGCGAGACCGGCAAGGCCATGCGGATGTTCGACAAGTCGCTCGAACTCATCGTCTGCGGATCGTCGCATTCCGGCATGGACACCTACCCGGAATGGGAACGGATCGTGCTGGAACACACCTATGAGGTGGCCGACCACATCTCGCTGCACATGTATTTCGCCAACCGGGCGGGGAATACGGCGGAATATCTGTCGCAGTCGGAAAAGCTCGATCGCTACATCGGCACCGTGGCCTCGACCATCAATGTCGTGAAGGCCAACAAGCGCTCGAAGCGGGACGTGTATATCAGCTTTGACGAATGGAACGTCTGGTATCATTCGAACCAGCAGGACCGCGAGATCCTGGACGGCAACGGCGGCTGGCCCCATGCGCCGCGCCTGCTGGAAGACATCTACAATTTCGAGGATGTTCTGCAGGTCGGGCTGATCCTGAACACGTTCATCCGGCGTTCGGACGTGGTGAAGATTGCCTGCATCGCCCAGCTGGTGAACGTGATTGCACCGATCATGACCGATCCTAAAGGCGGCGCGTGGCGGCAGACTATTTACTGGCCCTACTATTTCGCCTCGATCTTCGGTCGCGGCACGGCGCTTAACCTGTCGGTCGAGGTGCAGGGCTACGATACTGAGATCGCTGCGGACGTGGGCTATGCCGACATCTCGGGCGTGCGGGCCGATGACGGCACGATGACCTTCTTCGTCGTCAACCGTCATGCGACCGAGGCGATCGACCTTGGCATCTCGGTCGAAGGCTTCGGAGGCGTGCCGCGCGTGATCGACCATCAGGTCATCACGCACACCGACCTGCGCGCCGTGAACACGGCCGAGAACCCCGACAACGTCGCGCCCAAGGCCGGCAGCGGGGCCAAGGTCGAGGATGGCGTGCTTCACGTGTCGCTGCCGCCGCATTCCTGGCAGATGGTTCGAATCACGACCTGAGGCATGGTCATGACGGTTTGCGGAGGGTGCATGCCATGCATGTCACTGTCCGCAAACGCCTTTTCTTAAGTACCGCACTTTTGGGTCTGTATCACATAATGCGTTGACAGATTCCATTGGCGGCATAACATCCAAGGAAGGGCTTTCGTGGAGGGAAGCCCGCGTAGGGAGGAAAACATGCGAAACTGGCTCACGCTCTCTGTAGCGGCCGTGATCGCGTCTCTGGGTGCCGGACTTGCGACGGCCCAGGATGCGGAACTGCCGCCGATCACCGAATTCGACCGCAGCGAGACGGTCATCATCCACAACCCCGAAGGCTCGCTGGCCAATCCCGGCTGGTTCAACATCTGGGCCAGCGGGGGCGGCGGTCTGTCCACCGGCCTGCAGCAGCTGACGATGGACACGCTGTGGTACATCGACCCCAATGCCGGGATCGACGGCGCCACCTATTACTCGCTGGCGGCGGGGCCTGCGGAATACAACGAGGATTTCACCTCGGTCACCGTGCCGCTGCGCGAGGGGATCTTCTGGTCCGACGGGGTGGAATTCACCGCCGATGACGTGGTCTTCACCGTCGAGACGCAGCGCGACACCCCCGGCATGAACTGGTCGGGCGCCTTCTCGACCCAGGTCGACACGGTCGAGGCGCTGGACCCCTATACCGTCCAGTTCAACCTGAAAGCGCCCAACAGCCGGTTCCACCTTCTGTTCGCCGTGCGCTGGAACGGTGCCTGGATCATGCCCAAGCATGTCTTCGAGAATGTCGACGATCTTCTTAGCTTCGACAACAACCCGCCGGTCAGCCTGGGTGCCTACACGCTGCATTCCTTCGACCCGAACGGGACCTGGTACATCTGGGAACGTCGCGACGACTGGGAGCGGACGACGATTGCCGCCTATGGCGACAGCGTCCCGCGCTTTGTCATCTATCGCAACAACATCGCGATGGATAACCGCCTGATCGAGATGCGCAACGGCAACCTCGACATGATCCACGACCTCACCCCCGAGGCGACCTTCGCGATCATGCGTGACGATCCCGATGTGCAGGGCTGGTTCCCGGGCTTCCCCTTCGCCCATCCCGACCCGACGCTGCCGATGTTCATCTTCAACCATCAGAACGAGAAGTTCCAGGACCGCCGCGTGCGCTGGGCCCTTGCGCTGATGCTGGATGCACGCGCGCTGTCGATGGCCTCCTATCGTGGAGCGGCGACGCTTTCCGCGATCTCGATCCCGCCGACGGGCACGCATCCCGACGATTACCACGCCCCGATGCAGGAAGAGCTCATCAACTTCGAGCTTGATACCGGCACTCGGGTGATCCGGCCCTACAACCCCGATATCGGCCTGCAGATCGCCGACATGGTCCGCCCCGAATTCGGCGATCAGGTGCCGACCGATCCCGATGTCATCCGCCGCAGCTTTGGCTTCGGCTGGTGGGACCAGGATCTCGAAGCCGCGGCCGAGCTTCTGACCGATGCCGGCTTCACCCGGCAGGGCAACAACTGGGTCATGCCCAATGGCGAGCCCTTTGCCTTCACGCTGATGGTCCCGTCCTCGGGTGTGATCAACCGTCTCGGGACGATGGCGGCTCAGCTCTGGACGCAGGCCGGCGTGCAGGTCAATGCGGAAGTCGCGCCCGACAGCTGGACCCGTCAGGCCGCCGGCGATTACGAGGCGAATGTCGCCTGGTCGGTGGAAACCTATGGCGGCCATCCCGATCTGGCCTTCTTCCTCGACAGCCACCATTCGCAGTTCGTGGCCGAACCGGGTGCAGTGCAGCCCGCGCGCAACTGGATGCGCTGGACCAACCCCGAGCTTGACCGCATCATCGAGGAAATCCGCGGTGTGGATTTCGACGATCCGCGGGCGTTGGAGCTGGGGCGCGAGTTCGTGAGGCTGCACCTGCAGGAGATGCCGAACATTCCGGTCATGTCCTACAACGTGTTCGCCGTGCAATCGAACCGCTTCTGGACCGGCTGGCCCAGCTCGGAAAACCCCTATGCGAACCCGGTCACCAACTGGTCGAACGCGCGTTACATCCTGACGCAGATCAGCCCGGTCGAGTGATCCGGCGAACCTGACCACCCAAAGCGCGCCCCCCCGGGACACTGCCCCGGGGGGCGCATCCGGCGCCTGATGCCCAAACACAGCAAGAGGGTCTGACCGAAATGAAGGGTTACCTTGCCTTCGCGGCCAAACGCTTTGTCCAGCTGGCCGCTGTCGTGTTCGCCGGCGTCTCGGCCGCCTTCTTCATCACCCATCTGTCGCCGATCAACCCGGTCGAGATGGCGCTGAACCGGATCACCGCCCGGTCGCAGTTCAGCCCCGACGCGATAGATGCGATGCGGGCCGCGCTGACCGACTTGTACGGGGTGAACGAGCCCCTGATGCAGAAATACGTGAATTTCTGGCGCAGGCTTGTCCAGGGCGACCTCGGCCCCTCTCTCATCGCCTTTCCGACGCCCTCGATGCAGATCGTGATGCGCGCGCTGCCCTGGACGGTGGGGCTTCTGACCTTTGCCATCGTCGTGACATGGCTGGTCGGCAACATCCTTGGCGGGCTGGCGGGGTATTATCAGAAGAACCGCGCGCTCAAGGCCTTCGGCATCGTTGCCATGGGCATCCAGCCGATCCCCTATTACATCGTGGCCTTCCTCCTGCTGGTGCTCTTTGGTTTCGTCTGGCCGATCCTGCCGATCTCGGGCGGCTTTTCGATGACCGTGCGCCCCGGCTGGAACTGGCCCTTCATCATCTCGGTCATCACCCATGCGATCCTGCCCGCCACGGCGCTTGTCCTTGTGGGCTTCGGTGCCTGGTTTCTCGGGATGCGGGCGCTGGTGTCCAACATCGTGACCGAGGATTACGTGACCTATGCCGAACTGGCCGGCGTCGACCGCAACCGGATCGTGGGGTCCTACGTCATCCGTAACGCCATCGTCCCGCAGGTCACCGCCCTTGCCATGGCGCTGGGCGGCATCTTCTCGGGGACCGTCATCACCGAGCAGGTGTTCAACTATCCCGGTCTCGGCTCACTCCTGATCGAGGCGGTGAACGGGGGCGACTATTCTCTGGTGCTGGCCGTTTCGACCATGGCCATCGTGGCGGTCGCGACCGCGATCTTCATCGTGGACCTGCTGCACCCGATCCTCGATCCCCGCATCCGGACGGAGTAGGCCATGTTCGTCGTCTTCCGTGACCTGATCCGCTTCAACCGCGAATTCTCGGTCGGTGTCGTGCTTGTCT
>JAFIEN010000310.1 GCA_020832515.1 Rubellimicrobium sp.
GGGCTGAAGGTCAGGCCGAATGCCGGCGAGGCCCAGAAGGCCCGGGCGGTCGCGGGTGTCGACCTCGATGATCGTGTAGATCTCGGACCCCTCGTTGTCGAAGGTGATCGAGGTGGGCACGCGGAAGGCGCGTTCGCGCTTCTTGATCCGGTCGCGGTCGGCCAGCGCGTCGCGGGCCACGACCTCGCCCTTCAGCGTGCGCCCGATCATCGCGCGCAGGCGGGGCAGGCGGGCCGGGTCATAGGGGTGGCCGTCGGCATCCTGCACCCAGAAGACCGCGGTCGCCCAGCCATCCTTGGACGTATAGGTGCGCGCATCCACCACATTCGCCCCCACCAGCGCCAGCGCGCCCGCCATGCGCGAGAAAAGGCCCGGATGATCGGCCATGGCGAAACAGATGCGGGTGGCATCGCGGTCGGGTTCGGGGTGCAGGTCGATGCGGATCTCGTCCTCGGTGATGTCGCGCAGAAGGCGGGCAAAGACCGCCTGGGCCGAGGTGGGCAGGCCCTGCCAGTAGGGGCCGTAATGCCGCGCCGTCTCGGTCCGCAGGTCGGCGGTGGGCCAGTCGGCCAGCGCCTCGCGCAGCGCGCGCTTGGCCTCGTTCTCGCGCGCCTCGCGGTTGAGGTCCTCGGCCCCGGTCTCGAGCGCGGTGGCGGTCGCGCGGTAAAGCGCGCGCAGAAGCATGGCCTTCCAGTTGTTCCAGGTGCCGGGGCCCACGCCGCGGATGTCGCAGACGGTCAGCACGGTCAGCAGGTCCAGCCGCTCGCGCGTTTTCACGGCCTTGGTGAAGTCGCGCACGGTGCGGGGTTCCGACAGGTCGCGCTTCTGCGCCATGTCGGACATCAGCAGGTGATAGCGGACCAGCCATTCGACGGTCTCGGCATCCTTCTTGTTCAGGCCAAGGCGCGGCGCCACCCGCCGGGCGATCTGCGCGCCCAGCACGGAATGATCCTCGTCGCGCCCCTTGCCGATGTCGTGCAGAAGAAGGGCGACATAGAGGACGCGGCGGTTCACGCCCTTTTCCAGGATGCGCGAGGCGACGGGCAGTTCCTCGACCAGTTCGCCCTTCTCGATCCGGGCAAGGTGGCTGATGCACTGGATCGTGTGCTCGTCCACCGTGTAGTGGTGATACATGTTGAACTGCATCATCGCCACGATGGGGGCGAATTCGGGGATGAAGGCTGAAAGCACCCCCAGTTCGTTCATCCGGCGCAGCGCGCGTTCCGGATTGCCGTGTTTCAGGAGCAGGTCGAGGAAGATCCGGTTCGCCTCGCGATCCTCGCGCATTTCGGGCGTGATGAGGTCAAGGTTGGCGGACAAGAGGCGCATCGCATCGGGATGGATGAGCGTGCCGGTGCGCATGGCCTCCTCGAACAGGCGCAGCATGTTGAGCGGGTCCGAGAAGAAGGCCCCCTCATCCTCGACCGTCAGCCGGTTCTGCTTGATCGCGTAGGGGGGGCGGGCCTTCTTGCGCCGGGTCAGAAGCCGGGTCAGCATCGGCTCGGCCTTCACATGGTTGGCCTCCTGCGCGGTCAGGAAGATGCGGGTCAGCTCGCCCACGCGGGTGGCGTGGCGGAAGTAATCCTGCATGAAATGCTCGACCGCGCGCCGCCCGCCGCCGTCGCGGTAGCCCAGACGCTCGGCCACCTCGACCTGAAGGTCGAAGGTCAGCTGGTCCATCGCGCGGCCCGCGATCAGGTGCAGATGACAGCGCACGGCCGAGAGGAAGGCTTCTGCCCGGCGGAAGGTCTCGTATTCCTCGGGCGTGAAGACGCCGCGCGCGACCAGTTCCGAGGCGGTCCGCACGCCGTAGACGTATTTGCCGATCCAGTAGAGCGACTGCAGGTCGCGCAATCCGCCCTTGCCTTCCTTGACGTTCGGCTCGACGACATAGCGCTGACCGCCCTGCCTGCGGTGGCGTTCGCTGCGCTCTTCAAGCTTGGCCTCGATGAACTCGGCCGCGGTCTTGCGGAAGAGGTCCGTCCACAGACGTTCGCGCAGGGCCTCGGCATGGGCCGGATCGCCGGCAAGGAACCGCAGTTCCAGCAGGCTCGTGCGGATCGTGTAATCCTCGCGCCCGAGCCGGATACAGTCCTTCACGGTGCGGCTGGCGTGGCCCACCTTCAACTTGATGTCCCAGAGCATGTAGAGCATCGACTCGATCACGCTCTCGGCCCATGGGGTGATCTTCCAGGGCGTCAGGAACAGCAGGTCCACATCCGAAAACGGCGCCATCTCGCCCCTGCCATAGCCGCCGACGGCGATCAGGGTCAGCCTCTCGCCTTCGGTCGGGTTGGCGAGCGGATGGAGGTGGCGGCAGGCGACGTCCAGGACCGAGGTCACGATGCAATCGGTCAGCCAGGTATAGGCGCGCATTGCGGGCCCGGCTGCGAATGGCTCGTCCGCGAGGGCAGCCCCGATCGCGGCCATGCCCCTGGTGCGGGCCTCCGACAGGATGCCGACCGTCGCCTGCCGGATGGACCTTGGGTCGTCCGAGCCCGCGATCGCCGCGTCGAGCGCGGCCGACACGGCCGAGCCATCGAAGATCGTGGTCTCGGGGCAGATCAGGCGGTCGGTGCCGTCCCCCTCGGCCCGCCCCGGCACCGGCCCGAGCACACGCCCCGTGGCCAGTCCCGGGGTCGCCTCCGAGGCCGGCTTCGACTCTGCCGCCATCACCGGCCCCCGAGGGCGATCAGAATCCCGCACCGGCGAAGCTGCGGGGGGCGTTTTCAATGATCACCACCTGATTGTTGCGGACCTCGGCCACGGCAAGGCCGCGTTCGTTGGTGCCGTCGGCGAGAAAGCGGAAGATGCCAGAGGTGCCCTCGAACCCCTGCCCCTGGGTCAGGGCCGCGCGGCCCAGCGGATCCCGTCCTCCGGATGCGACAAGGGCACCGATTGCGGCGATCCCGTCATAGGCAAGGCTGGCCACGGGATGTGGCGTTGCATTGTAGGCGGCGCGGTAGCGGCTTTCGAACAGCGCGATCATCTGCTGGTCGGGCATCGCAAAGATGCCGCCCTGAAGCCCGGGCAGCGCCAGCGCCTGGGGCGCGGCGTCCCAGCGGGTCAGGCCGACAAAGCGCGCGACCGAGGTGTTGACCCCCCCCTCGGGCAGGGCGGTCGCGATCATCGGCAGGTCGGAGTTGACCCCGGCCGTCGTGAAGATCGCCTGCGCACCGCTGGCATTGACACGCTGGGCGATGCCGGGAGAGGCGGACAGGATGCCCTGCTGGGACAACGGATAGCTTTCGACCCCGACGAGCGTGGCGCCATTGGCACGGATCGCGCTGGCGATCGCCTCGCGCCCGAGCTGGCCCTGCAGATCGTCGCCATGAACGATCATGTAGCGGTCGACGCCGGTTCGGTTGCCATGGCGCACCAGCCGGTTGGCGGTGTTGCGGAAGGTCGGGCCAAGGATGAAGACATTTCCGCCCGCGATGGTCGGGTTGTTCGAGAAGGCCAGCAGATTGACCCCGCTTCCCGAGATGGCCAGCCCCGCGGCATTGGCCTCTTCGGCATAGAGCGGGCCAAGGATGATGCGCGCGCCGTCCCGCACGGCGGCGGTGGCGGCATTTGCGGCCTGGTTGGCATTGCCTGCGGTGGGGTAGACGCGCAGGTCGACACGCACCCCGTTCAGATCGGCAATCGCCATGCGGGCGGCGTTTTCCAGGTTGCTCGCGATGAAATTGTCCGATGCGTTTGCCGAGCCCGAGGGAACCAGCAGCGCCACCTGGACAGGTGCGTTGCGGTCGACCGCCGGACCCGCGCCTGCGCCTGCTGCGGGCATCATCGCCGGGTCGCAGCCGGCAAGCCAGATGACGGAAAGCAGCGCCACGAACCGGGCAAGGATCCGGCGCGGGGCGGAAAGGCTGGCGGGTATCGCTCGCATCGTCTGTCACTCCCTCTGGTTCCGGGCTGCAAGATCGTGGCGCAGCCGGCCTCATCCTGTTAGCACGATAGGCAGTCGCTGACAGGGGTCCAGCCATGAATTTCGTCGAAGGGCCGCTTTCTGCCGGCCTTTACCTGGTCGCCACACCGATCGGCGCTGCGCGCGACATCACGCTGCGCGCGCTCGATGTGCTGGCCTCGGCCGACGTGATCCTGGCCGAGGACACGCGGACCGCGCGCAAGCTGATGGAGATCCACGGCATCCGGGCCGGCGCCCGCCCCCTTCTTGCCTATCATGACCATTCCGGCACGGCGGTCTGCGACCGCGCGGTCGATGCGATCAAGGCGGGCAAGGCGGTGGCCTGCATGTCGGAAGCGGGCACCCCGCTGGTCGCCGATCCGGGCTACGAAGTGGCACAGGCGGTGATCGCGGCGGGGCTGCCGGTCATGGCGGTGCCCGGGCCATCGGCGCTTCTGGCGGCGCTGGCGGTGGCAGGCCTGCCCACGGACCGGTTCTACTTCGCAGGCTTCCTGCCGGCGGCCCGGGCACGGCGCCAGACCGAGATCGCGGCGCTGAGGGATGTGCCGGGAACGCTGGTATTCTTTGAATCGCCGCGGCGCGTTGGGGAAATGTTAGCTGATCTGGTGCAGGTTCTGGGAACGGAGCGGCAGGGGGCGATCTGCCGGGAACTGACGAAGCGATTCGAAGAAGTGCGCCGGGGCAGGCTGGGCGATCTGGCCGACGCCCTTGCCGGACAGGAGTTGCGGGGCGAGGTGGTGGTCGTCATCGGCCGGGCCGGCGCGGCGGCTCCTGCCGACGACGATGTGCGCAGCGCGCTTGAGGAGGCGATGAGGACGATGCGGATGAAGGATGCGG
>JAFIEN010000311.1 GCA_020832515.1 Rubellimicrobium sp.
TGCTGTCGAGTGTTTGGGGGCCCCCCTATTTCGGGGCGCGACCAGTTCATGCACGGTCAACTAGCCATGCAGTTTGACCAGAGCGTGGCCGCGCTGCGTCAGGCTTTGGTCGCGCGGGGCGAATAGGCCACGGGGTGCGCGGACCTGAAGGCGAATGGCGATGCATGGCACCCGCCCTGGGCAGGGCGCGATCTGCCATCGGCTGGAGGCGGGCACGACGCCGCCAAGCCGTGGAAAGGCGCATGACCTTGGCACGAGAGGGGGCGATGACCGGCTTCAGCCGGCCATCAGGACATGAACCTCATGCGCCTTCAGACTGGGGCGCATCGCTGCGGAGCCGTGATCGGTCTCTTGCCCCAATGCCGGAAACAGCCGCAGGACTTCGGCCACACTCGTTGAGGAGGACCGGTCGATGTAATGGGCGGGGTTCAGGCTCTCCGAGGGGATCCCGGCCGCCCAGACGATCTCGTGCCGATCAAAGAGGATATGGCAGTATTCGACGGTGCCGCCTTCCTCGATCACTATCTTTTCGCCGTCTACAAGATGCTTGGCCGCGACCAGAACTTCCTGCAGGCCCAGATAAAGATCAGTGCGCCAATCGGATATCAGCATCCGATGCTGTTGCGACACCACAAGATCGCTGCAATTGCCCAGCGCCCCTGCCCTGATCCGGACGGGCGCATTCCGGCCAGTTGCGGAGAACGTCTCGCGACTGAGCAGCAGGACAGTCCGGGGCCCGCTATCCTTGGTCAGGACAAGGTGCCCCGGCACAAGCGTTTCGACGGCCTTCGGGCCATCGGGCGTTGCGATCATGGTGCCCGCGGCAAAGCAGATCGGGCCGAATTGCGTCACCGGCACCTGGGTGCTTACCGTGACCCAGGTCGAGCTGATGAAGGTTGCATCCTGCAGGATGGTTCCGTCCGTCGGCGTGAACACGGGGGCAAAGCCGTCAACATAGAAGGTCACGCCCGTGATCGTGACGATCCCCTGACCGGGAATGTTCACCGTGATCGTGTCGTTCACCCAGACGGCCGTGATCGTCAGCCCGTTGAAACTGTCGCCGACACCTGTGCCGATGAAGCCGTCATCATCATTGTCGATGAAGCTGAACGTCTGGACCGTCAGGAATGTCCCTTCCGGTGGCGGCTCGCCCGGGTCCATGACAAAGAACTGGTCTGTATAGGTTGTCGGCATGCAACTGATCCACGAACGCCACTCTTGACGGATCAGTCCTGCCAACGCATCTGGTCGGAAACGGGGCAGAAGTAAGTGATTATCCGAACGTTTTTCCGGTGAAGCGGGGTTGCCCCGGCCCCACCGGAAAGTCCTGCACCGGCGCTGCGATCACTCGGCCGGAATCGCCTGCCGCTCGATCGTCAGGGGGTGCGGCAGATGCACCAGCATCTCTTTCGGGCAGACCTGCATGAAGCGGGGCAGCGCCGCCTCCCAGCCCCGCAGGATCTCGTCGGCCCTGCGGCTGCCGGTTTCGGCCAGATGACGCTCGATCAGGCTTTTCAGCTGGTCTTCCCAATGGGCCACGGTGACCGGGCAGGTCACGATGCTGTCGTGGTTCATCAGCGCATCGGCCCGGCCTTCGGGATCAAAGACATAGGCCATGCCCCCGGTCATCCCGGCACCGAAGTTCGCCCCGATCTCGCCCAGGATCACGGCCACGCCGCCGGTCATGTATTCGCAACCGTTCGAACCGCAGCCCTCGACCACGACCTGCGCGCCCGAGTTGCGCACGGCGAAACGTTCGCCCGCACGTCCGGCCGCAAAGAGGTAACCACCCGTCGCCCCGTACAGCACCGTGTTGCCGATGATCGTGTTTTCCGAGGCGACCAGCGGCGAGGCGAGGTCGGGCCGCACCACGATGGTGCCCCCCGAAAGCCCCTTGCCGACATAGTCATTGGCATCGCCCGCGACCTCGATCTTCAACCCCGGCGCAGCAAAGGCCCCCAGTGACTGCCCGGCAGACCCCGTCAGCTTGATCGTCAGGTGATCGGGCTGCAGCGTGTTGCGCATCCCGAAGCGCCGCACGATATGGCTCGAGGTGCGCGTGCCGATGGTTCGCAGCGTGTTCTGCACCGCATATTGCAGCTGCATCTTCTCGCCATCCTCAAGGAACCTCGCGGCATCCTTGACGATCTCGGCATCCAGCGTGTCGGGCACCTCGTTGCGGCGCTTGCTGCGATCAAAGCGAAGTTCGCCCGGCTGTGTCACCGTGATGAGAAGCGGATTGAGGTCCAGGTCGTCCAGTTCCGCCGCGCCACGCGACACCTGTGTCAGAAGGTCGGCCCGGCCGATCACCTCCTCAAGCGAGCGCGCGCCGATGCTGGCAAGGATCTCGCGCACTTCGGTGGCGTAGAAGGTGATCAGGTTCACCACCTTGTCGGCCGTCCCGGTGAACTTGGCGCGCAGGCGTTCGTCCTGCGTGCAGACGCCCACAGGGCAGGTGTTCGACTGGCACTGCCGCACCATGATGCAGCCCATGGCGATCAGCGCCGCCGTGCCGATCCCGTATTCCTCGGCCCCCATCATCGCGGCCATGACGATATCGCGCCCGGTGCGCAGGCCGCCATCGGTGCGCAAAGTCACCCGGTCGCGCAGGTTGTTCATCGACAGGACCTGATGCGCCTCGGTCAGGCCCATTTCCCACGGCAGGCCCGCATATTTGATGCTGGTTGCCGGGCTGGCCCCGGTGCCACCGTTATGGCCCGAAATCAGGATCACGTCGGCCTTGGCCTTGGCCACGCCCGCCGCGATCGTGCCCACGCCCGAGGAGGACACAAGCTTGACCGTCACCTTGGCACGCGGGTTGATCTGCTTGAGGTCGTAGATCAGCTGGGCCAGATCCTCGATCGAGTAGATGTCGTGATGCGGCGGGGGGCTGATCAGCGTCACGCCCGGCGTCGAATGCCGCAGCCGCGCGATCAGCGCCGTGACCTTCATCCCCGGCAGCTGGCCGCCTTCGCCGGGCTTTGCGCCCTGGGCGACCTTGATCTCGAGCTCTTCGCAATGGTTAAGGTATTCGGCGGTCACGCCGAACCGACCGCTTGCCACCTGCTTGATCTTCGCACTCGGGTTGTCGCCGTTGGGTTCGGGCACGAAATGCGCCGGATCCTCGCCGCCCTCGCCGCTGTCGGACTTGGCACCGATCCGGTTCATCGCGACGTTCAGCGTCTTGTGCGCCTCGGGCGACAGGGCGCCAAGGCTCATCCCCGGCGTGACGAACCGCTTGCGGATCGCGGTGACGCTTTCCACCTCTTCGATGGGGACAGGATTTCCCAGGGGCTTGATCGCCAGCAGATCGCGCAGGTGGATCGGCGGGTTCGCCTCGAGCGCGCCGGTATAGCGCTTCCACATCTCGTAGGAGCCACGGTCGCAGGCCGATTGCAGCAGGTGCATCGTCTGCGCCTCCCAGGCGTGCTTTTCGCCCGACCGCCGCGCCTTGTAGAAGCCGCCGATGGGCAACACGTCGCTGCCGCCCTTCCAGCCGCGCGCATGGACCTGTTCCAGCTTGTGCTGGATGCCGTGCAGGCCGATGCCGGAAATGCGGCTGTGCATGCCGGGGAAATACTCGGCGCACATCGCGCGGCTTAGCCCCACCGCCTCGAAATTCAGGCCACCGCGATAGGACGAGATGACCGAGATCCCCATCTTCGACATGATCTTGAGAAGGCCCGCGTCGATCGCCGCCCGGTAGCGGCGCATCGCGTCAAGCAGCGTGCCTTCGATCAGCCCGCGTTCCACCCGGTCGGCGATGCTGTCCTGCGCCAGATAGGCGTTCACCGTGGTCGCCCCCGACGAGATCAGCACCGCGAAGTAATGCGGGTCGATACATTCGGCGGACCGCACGTTGATCGAGGTGAAGGTGCGCAGGCCCTTGCGCGTCAGCCACGAATGCACCGCGCTTGTGGCAAGGATCATGGGCATGGGCACCTTGCCGTCGTCCTGATGCTGATCGGCCAGCACGATATGGGCAGCGCCCGAACGCACGGCATCCTCGGCCTCGGCCCGGATCCGTTCCAGCCCCTGCCGCAGGGCATCGGGGCCCGCCTCGAAGGTGCAGTCGATATGGGCGACCTGCCCGCCGAACTGGGCGACCATCACCTCGAATTCGGCATTGGCGATGAAGGGGCTTTCCAGCACCAGAATCTCGGTCTGGCTCGAATCCTCGTCCAGCACGTTCTTGAGGTTGCCGAACCGGGTCTTGAGGCTCATCACCCGCGCTTCGCGAAGCGAGTCGATGGGCGGGTTCGTCACCTGGCTGAAGTTCTGGCGGAAGTAGTGCGACAGCGGCCGGTATTGCGACGACAGGACCGCAGGCGGTGTGTCGTCGCCCATCGAGGCGACCATTTCCTTGCCGTCCTCGGCCATCGGGGCGAGGACCTGTTCCAGCTCCTCGATCGAATAGCCCGCCGCGATCTGGCGCTTGCGCAAATCCCCACCTGAATACAGCGCCTTTTCCGGCACGTCGCGCAAAAGGACATTCAGATCGACGACCTTTTCGATCCAGTCGCTGAACGGCTGCGCCGAGGCGAGCTTGTCCTTGAGCTCGGTGTCGAAGTAGAGTCTGCCCTCGGCCATATCGACCGCGATCATCTGACCCGGCCCCAGCGCGCCCTTGCGCTTGACCCCGCGCTCCTCGACCGGGACCATCCCCGTCTCGGACCCCGCGATCAGCAGGCCGTCGCCCGTCACCACATAGCGCATCGGGCGCAGACCGTTCCGGTCAAGCCCGCCCCACACCCAGC
>JAFIEN010000312.1 GCA_020832515.1 Rubellimicrobium sp.
TGGGGGGGGGGGGCCGGGGACGCGCCCGCGTTTGTGGGCGGGCCCGGGGTGGCCCTTACGGGGCCGGGCGCGGGCCGGCCGGGGTGCGGGGGCGCGCCCCCCGCGGCTTTGCCGCCCCCCCGGGATATTTGAAAACGAAAGAAGGGGCGGGCTGGGGTCCCGGACTGAGGTCTGGCCTCTTTTGCGATTGAATTTCAATACTGCGGACGCATATAACGTCCGAGATGACACATGTGCTCAAAAAAGACGATCCGCGCGCGGCCCGAGGGTTGCGCTGGCTGGGTGGCGCGGCATTGCGTCCGACCAGGCAGCGGGTGGCCCTTGCCGCGTTGCTGGTGGGCGACGGGCGGGATCGGCACGTGACCGCCGAAAGCCTGTTCGACGCGGCAGTGGGGGCAGGCGAACAGGTGTCGCTGGCCACCGTCTACAACACGCTTCGGGCGTTCTGCGACGTGGGCTTGCTGCGCGAGATCACGGTCGACGGCTCGAAGAGCTATTTCGACACGAACATGACGGACCACCCGCATTTCTATTGGGAAGATACCGCCACACTGAGCGATGCGCCGGTCTGCGAGCTTGAGATCGCACGGCTTCCCGAAGCGCCCGAAGGGGCCGAGATCGCCGCCGTGGATGTGGTGATCCGCCTGCGCCGCAAGCCCTGAGCGGACGGCGGGCCATGCGCATGTCGGGGCCGACCTGATGCCCCGCTTCGTCCGGCCTGATGGCACCGCATTGCATTATACGGACGAAGGCCACGGGCTTGCGCTGTTGTGCCTTGCCGGCCTGACCCGCAACGGGCGCGATTTCGACCATGTGGTGCCGCATCTGCCCGGTCAGAGGATCCTGCGGCTGGATGCGCGGGGTCGCGGCCTGTCGGACTGGCCCGGGCCGGAGACCTATACCCTCGCGCATGAGGCAGCCGATGCTGTGGCGCTGCTCGATCACCTCGGGATCGCACGGGCCGCGATCCTGGGCACCTCGCGCGGCGGGCTGCAGGCGATGGCGATCGCGGGCTTCGCGAAGGACCGTCTGCTGGGGGTGGCGCTGAACGACATCGGGCCGGAACTGGCACCCGCGGGCCTGTCCGCGATCATGGAGCGGCTGGGACGACTGCCGGCCGAGCGAACCCATGCAGAGGCCGCGCAGGCACGCGCCGCCGGCTGGACGCGATTTGCCGATGTGCCCGAGGCGCGCTGGCTGGACGAGGTGCGGGCGCAATATCACGAGATGCCGGATGGCCCCGATGGCCCCGGTGGTCTTGTTCCGCGCCACGACCTGCGGCTGCGCGACGCGGTCATGGCCGCCGCACAGGCGCCGCCGCCCGAACTCTGGGCGATGTTCGACGCGCTCGAGGGGCTGCCGCTTTGCCTGATCCGGGGTGCGAAATCGGACCTTCTGACCCTTGAGACGGCCGAAAGGATGGCCCGCCGCCGTCCCGACATGATCCGGGCCGAGGTGCCGGGGCGCGGCCATGTGCCCTTTCTGGACGAGCCCGAGGCGCTGGCCGCGCTGCGGGCCTGGCTGGAGTTGATGGGGTGAACACCGAGATGATCCGCGCGGCCGAGGCCCGGATCGGGGGTGCGCTGCGGCGCACGCCGATGCTTTGGGCGCCCGGGCTGGATGCGATTGCGGGGCGGCGGGTCTGGGTCAAGGCGGAATGCCTGCAAGTGACCGGGTCGTTCAAGGCGCGGGGCGGCTGGTCGGCGGTCTCGGCGCTTGCGCCCGAGGTGCGGGCGCGGGGCGTGCTGGCAATCTCGTCGGGCAACCACGCGCAGGGCGTGGCATATGCTGCGCGCGAACACGGGGTGCAGGCGGTCATCGTCATGCCCCGCGACGCGCCCCGGGCCAAGGTTGCGGGGACGGCAGCGCTTGGGGCCGAGATCGTGACCTATGACCGGCTGCGCGACAGCCGGGAAGCGATCGGCGCGCGGCTGGCCGAAGAGCGGGGGATGACGCTGATCCTGCCCTATGACGCGCCCGAGGTGATTGCGGGGCAAGGCACGGTCGGGCTCGAGATCGCCCGTCAGGCGCGGGAGGCGGGGATCGGTGCAGCGGATGTGCTGGTCTGTTGCGGCGGCGGTGGGCTGAGCGCCGGCGGGGCGGTAGCGCAGGCCGCCCCCGCACCCCCCCCGGGGGTGGGGCCCGGAGGGCCCGCACGCTTTGACGACACCGCGCGCTCGCTTGCATCGGGGCGGCGCGAGAGCAACGCGCGGCTTTCCGGCTCGATCTGCGATGCGATCCTGACGCCCAGCCCGGGCGCGCTGACGTTTCCGATCCTGCAGCGCCTTGCCGGGCCGGGGCTTTGCGTGACCGATGCCGAGGCACGGGCGGCGATGGCGGCAGCCTTTGCCCATCTGCGGCTTGTCCTCGAGCCGGGGGGTGCGGTGGCACTGGCCGCGGCGCTGTTTCGGTCTGACGCGGTCGACGGAGAGGCGGTGATCGCCGTCGCCTCGGGCGGAAATGTGGACCCGGGCCTTTATTGCGAGGCGCTGGCCGGCGATCTACCCTGAGTGGGTATTGACAGCCCGGATCCGGGCCGAAACCATCTTCGCACCATTACCGAACCGTTGTTATGTCGGCATTTTGCCGGTGAAAGGGAAATTATGGCGTTGATGAATTGGGGGACCGTGTCCCTCCTGTTGATTGCGGCTTTCGTCTATTCGATCGCGACGATGGGCATGAAGATCGGCTCGACCGGCCTGACAATTCTGGCAATTGTGCTCATGACCGGGGGGTTCCTTGCAGCAGCCGCGTAGGAAATCATCATTCTGAGGACCGCCGATCTGGGGATCGTGGATATCACGATCATCGGGATCGAGACGCTCATTGTGCTGAGCTAAGCTGCGCTGATCGGCGAAGGGCTTGATTTGCGCCAGTTGAAGGGGGCGGGCCTTGTGATGGCCGGGATTGCCGTCGTCTCGCACTGAAGGCCCGCCACGAGGAATGGCCGGGGATTGACCTTCCGGCCGCGCTCGCATCTGGTCGGGCATGGCAAGGCATGCGCGGGGGAACCAGGTGAGCGGCTTGCCGGTCGGTGGGCGGGACCCTGGATGAGGCGCATCGTTCTTGAGGATGGCACAGCACTTGCCGTGGCGGTGCGGGAGGCCGCGGCGGGTGCGGAGCATGGGCCGGGCATGGGCAGGCGCACGCCTTCCGCGCTTGTGCTGCTGCATGCGCTGGGGACGGACCATCGGATCTGGGACGGGGTGGTCGCACGTCTGCCGCCGGCGCTTCGGATCATCCGGCCCGACATGCGGGGGCATGGTGCATCGGACGTGCCGCCGGCGCCCTACGGCATGGGGCGGCTGGTGTCGGATGTCGAGGCGATCTGCGACGCGCTGGGGATACGGGACGCGGTGGTCGTGGGCCTGTCCATCGGCGGGTTGATCGCGCAGGGCCTTGCGGTCAAGCGGCTGGACCTTGTGCGGGGGCTTGTGCTGTCGAACACGGCAGCACGGATCGGCAATGCGGGTCTTTGGGCGGATCGGATCGCCGCAGTGCGGACGGGCGGGATGGCCGCGATCGCCGAGGCGACGCTGGAGCGATGGGCCGGGCGCGATCTGCCCGGGACGGCGGGCTGGGACCTGGCGCGGGAGATGCTGCTTGCAACGGATCCCGAAGGCTGGATCGGCTGTGCCCATGCTGTTGCGGGGGCGGATTTCCTGGCCACGACCGCGACACTGCGCCTGGCCGTGCTGGGGATCGCGGGGGGCGAGGACGGATCCGTGCCGCCTGACATGCTGCGCGAGACGCTGGACCTGATCCCGGGCGCGCGGTTCCATCTGATGCGCCGGGCGGGGCATCTGCCCTGTCTGGAGGATCCCGAGGGCCATGCCGCAGTGCTGGCTGGATATCTTGCGGAGATCGGGCATGTCTGATCCGGGGTCGAGGCTGGCCGACCCGCGGGCGGGGGTGCGGAAATTTTGGCAAAATTTAGCAACGGGGGGGGGGGGCCCCCCGCCTCCTGCGGAGACTCCCCCCGGGATACTTGGAAACAAAAGAAGCAGCGGGGGCGGGTCTTGTGAACGGCAATCGCAAGGCGCTGGCCTTCATCCTGTTCTCGCTGATGCTCGATGCGATGGGGATCGGGCTGATCTTGCCGGTCATGCCCGATCTTCTTGCAGAGGTGACGGGAGGCAGCATCGGCACTGCTGCGGTCTGGGGCGGGATCCTCGCCACCAGTTTCGCGGCGATGCAGTTCCTGTTCGGCCCCGTTCTGGGCGCGCTTTCGGACCGGTTCGGGCGGCGGCCGGTGCTGCTGCTGTCGCTGCTGGTGATGAGCCTCGACTACCTCGTGATGGCGGTGGCCGGGTCGATCTGGCTGCTGCTTGGCGCGCGCATCGTGGGGGGGATCACGGCGGCGACGCAAGGCACGGCGGCGGCCTATATCGCCGATATCTCGCCGCCCGAGAAGAAGGCGGCCAATTTCGGCCTGATCGGCGCGGCCTTTGGTCTGGGCTTCGTGCTGGGGCCGGTCCTGGGCGGGCTTCTGGCCGAGTTCGGGACCCGCGCGCCCTTCCTTGCCGCGGCGGGGCTTTCGGCGGCGAACCTTGTCTTCGGCTGGCTGGTCCTGCCCGAGACGGTGACCGACCGCATCCGGCGGCCATTCCGGCTTGCGCGCGCCAATCCGCTGGGCGCGGTGCGCGTCTTTGCCCGTGTGCCGGGGGTGGGCGGGTTTCTGCTTCTGTTCTTCGTCTACGATTTCGCCTTCATCGTCTTTCCCGCCGTCTGGGCCTTCTTCACCAAGGAGAAT
>JAFIEN010000313.1 GCA_020832515.1 Rubellimicrobium sp.
CCGGTTCCACGAAAATTGGCCAATTTTCGTGCTCCCGGCCGATCACGTTTCGGCGCGCCAGTGCAAGGGGAAGCCGGGATCGAAGACTGTCACCGTTCCCTCGCCGCTTTCGATCGTGGCGGGATAGATGACGGGTTCACCCCGCACCAGCGTGATCCGGTCATCGTTCAGCGGCATGCGATAGAAATTCGCTCCGTTGATCGACACGAAGGCCTCGAGCTTGTCGAGCCGCCCCGCCGCCTCGAAGATCTCGGCCAGGCAGGACAGGGTGTTGGTCGCGGTGAAGATGCCCGCGCAGCCGCAGGGCGCAAGTTTGGCGTGATCGGCATGCGGCGCGGAATCGGTGCCCAGGAAGAACCGCGGATCGCCCGAGACCGCCGCCTGCACCAGCACGATCCGGTGACGCTCGCGCTTGGCCACCGGCAGGCAGTAGAAATGCGGCCGCACGCCTCCGGCGAGGATGTGGTTGCGGTTGATGATCAGATGATGGGTCGTGATCGTCGCGGCAAGATTGCGATGCGTGTCCCGCACGTAATCCACCGCATCCTCGGTCGTCACATGCTCCATCACGATGCGCAGATCGGGGTTCTTCTTGCGGATCGGCTTGAGCACGCGGTCGATGAACACGGCCTCGCGGTCGAAGATGTCGATCTCGCTGTCGGTCACTTCGCCATGGACCAGAAGCGGCATCCCGATTTCGGCCATCCGGTCGAGAACCGGGCGGATCCGGTCGAAATCGCGCACGCCCGAGCCCGAATTCGTGGTGGCCCCGGCAGGATAGAGCTTCACTGCGGTCGCTATGCCATCGGCATGGGCGAGGGCCACATCCTCGGGGTCGGTCTCTTCGGTCAGGTAGAGTGTCATCAGCGGCGTGAAGTTGGCGCCGGATGGCAGGGCGGCGAGGATGCGGTTGCGATAGAGCCGGGCCTGTTCGGCGGTCACCACCGGCGGCACAAGGTTCGGCATGATGATCGCACGCGCGAAGTGGCGGGCCGATTCGCGCAGCACCGCCGCGAGCATCGCCCCGTCGCGCAGATGCAGATGCCAGTCGTCGGGCCGGCGAATTGTCAGGCGGGACGTGGCCTTGGGTTTCATGTTCCCGGCATTACACCGGACGCGATGCCTGCGCCATAGGCTCTTGCAACCGCCCGCCCCGCACCGTTACCAATGCTCAGGCACGACGCGGACGGGAGGCGGATCGTGATCGGTTTCATCATCGCATTGGCTGCGGGTTTCGCCGCGCCCCATCTGGACGAGTCCGTCACCCGGCGGCTGCTTGCCACGCTGTCGGGCCGGATGAAGATCGACCCGGGCGAGGTGCGGATCATCAGTTTCATGCTCGCCATGCTGGGGGCGGGGCTCGTGGCGACGCTGCTGTCGAGCGGAACGCCTGTGTTCATCGTGCTGGGCGGCATCATCGGCTATTTCGCGACCCCGATCCTGCTGGCGCTGCAGAACAAGCCCGGCGGCAGCCCGCCGCGGGGCTAGCCGTGAGGCGGCAGGGATCGGTCCGCGCCGGGCCGGCCGGCCGGAACAGGACAGGCAAAGAACAGGTGAAGGGGCAAACGGAATGAACATCGGCAAGATCATCACATCGGGGTCGCTTGCGGCGACATTTGTCTGTGCAGCTGCGATTGCAGGTGCCGACTGCATTGGCACAGCCGATCTGAGCCGCGGGATCGTCGTGACCTTCGATAACGGCGACAGCACGCAGATGCAGCGGATGGGTGACGGGCTGATCGAGCTCCTCGAGATCTATGCCGACGGTGGCTCGACATGGTGGTTCCGCGCGCGGCACGGCATCTATTTCGTCGAGGAGGCCGAGCTTGATCCGCAGGGCAATCCCTATCCCGGCTCGCAGCTTGTCATCGACTTCGGCATGGACCTGTCGGGTCTGCCGGTCCCCGTTGCGGGCGAAAGCTGGAGCGGCGAGACGGTCAACATCTTCGACGACGGCTACCGGCGGCCAGAGGTTGCATCCTACATCTTCTCGGCCGATGGGCCCCTGGTGCTTGACGGCTGCGAATACGAGGTGGTGCGGGCAGATGTGCGCTACGACTGGGAAGACGAGGGCGGCATGACCCTGCACTATTCCTTTCTGCCGGCGCTTGGCACAGCCATCCTGATCGCAAGCCAGATGGACGGCGACGAAGAGCTTGTGGCCCACCCCGTCGCGATCGAGCGTCTTCGCAAATAGCGCAGTGGCCTGGGTGCCGATCCTGTCCGGCGCAGGATCGTCAGGTACAGGGGTTGCGCCTATTCTGCTGCAGCGGGGGTGGCGCGACGGCCCGTGTCTTCCAACCGGTCGCGGAACCAGGCGCCATCGCGCGAGGCAAGGCCGTAGCGCCTGATCCGGTCTGCCAGTGCCGTGCGGCCCGAGCTTTCCACCCGCTTGTAGAAGGCCCGCAGCCAGGGGGCCGTGTCGCGCCGCGCGCGCCACAGGCGGGCGAATTCGGACCGGTCCAGCCGGCCGCACATCGCCGCCTCGGTCAGGGGGGCGAAGATCTCCATCAGGTCGAACAGCGGCTCGATCCGGGCGCCGGTATGGGGCGCGCGGAGCGCGGTGACATTGGGGCGGCGGAAGAGGGCTGCATGCATCGCATCGGGCGCATAGACCGGGTCATGGACGATCCAGGCATGGTCGGCTGCATCCACCATCTCGGGCGCATAGCCGTAGCGCGAGGTGAAATCGCGCCGCCGGTCGCGCAGGAAGCGGCGGTCCCAGCCGGTCATCGCCGGATCGAGCGTCGCCTGCGGACGCAGCGCCAGCACCCGCGCGCCCGGTGCCGCGACCGAATAGGCCGCCGCCGCATAGCCGCAGGAGCCCGAGCCCAGAAAAAGAACCTGGTCGAAATCCTCGAAGAAGCCATCGTCCGACAGCCGGTCGAACGTGCCGTAGACAGCCGGATCGCGGAACCATGTATCGCCCTCCGACAGGAGGCACATCACCGACCACCCCAACCGTGCCGCAAAGTCGAAGCCGCGCGGTGTGGGGCCGCGGCGGGCGGCCTCGACCGTTTCGAAGGTCACAAGCAGCGATTTGCCGGCGTCTATGAGAAGCGTCGCATGATCGGAACCCAGCCGGTGGAAGTGGCCATGTTCCTCGCCGATCTCTTCAAGGCGCGCATACCATTCGGCGACCGGCAGGTCGCCAAGGTCGAAGTCCAGGTCGGGTGTCGCAAGGGGCATGTGGCAGCAGCGTCCTTCGGCTTGAAGCGAGTATCACCTTCGCGGGCATTTGGGGCAAGAATTGGTGTCGGCTCGTCCTTCTTCCGGGCCTTGTTCCCTGATCGGCGAACAGATTGTTTCAGAAAAACGCCTGCAACCCGGTCTGGGCACGGCCAAGGATCAGTGCGTGGATGTCATGCGTGCCCTCGTAGGTGTTCACCGTCTCGAGGTTGATCATGTGCCGCATGACCGGGAAAGCCTCGGAAATGCCGTTGCCGCCATGCATGTCGCGCGCATCGCGGGCGACCGTCAGCGCCTTGCCGCAATTGTTGCGCTTCATCAGGCTGATCATCTCGGGCGCGGCACTGCCCGCCTCCATCAGCCGGCCAAGCGTCAGGCAGCCGTTCAGGCCCAGGGCGATCTCGGTCTGCATGTCGGCCAGCTTCTTCTGGAACAACTGGGTCTGGGCAAGCGGCTTGCCGAACTGCTTGCGGTCCAGCCCGTATTGCCTTGCCGCATGCCAGCAGGCCTCGGCCGCGCCCATCACGCCCCAGGCAATGCCGTAGCGCGCCCGGTTGAGGCAGCCGAACGGGCCCTTCAGCCCCTCGACCCCCGGCAGAAGCGCCTCTTCGGGCACCTCGACATCCTGCATCACGATCTCGCCCGTGACCGAGGCCCGCAGGGACAGCTTGCCCTCGATCCTGGGCGCGCTCAGCCCCTTCATGCCCTTTTCAAGAACGAAGCCCCGGATCTTGCCGCCATGCGGTTCGGACTTGGCCCAGACGATGAAGACATCGGCGATCGGCGCGTTCGAGATCCACATCTTCGTGCCGTTCAGCACATAGCCCGCGTCGGTCTTGCGCACGGTGGTGCGCATGCCGGCAGGGTCGGATCCGGCATCGGCCTCGGTCAGACCGAAGCAGCCGATCAGCGAGCCGGCGGCAAGGCCCGGCAGATATTTGCGCTTCTGGTCCTCTGACCCATAGGTATGGATCGGATACATCACGAGGCTGGATTGCACCGACATCATCGAGCGATAGCCCGAATCGATCCGCTCGACCTCGCGCGCGATCAGGCCGTAGGTGACATAGCCCGCACCAAGGCCCCCATAGGCTTCGGGGATCGTCGGGCCCAGAAGGCCGGCCTCGCCCATCGCGGCAAAGATCGAAGGATCGGCGCTTTCGGTGCGATAGGCCTGCGTCACGCGCGGGGCGAGTGTCGCTTCGGCGAAGGTGCGGGCGGCGTCCCGCAGCATCCGTTCGTCCTCTGAAAGATGACGGTCGAGATAAAGCGGATCGGCCCAGTCGTAGGGGCCAAGCTCGGGTCCGTGACCGTCATCGGGGGCGGCGGCGGTCGAAATCCGTGCAGCGTGGTTCATGGCAATGTCCTCGGGCTTTGGCTGATCCTAGCCCGTCGGCCCCGCTTCGGCAATCGCGGCCCCTGGTCCGGCCTGCACGCCACACCGCCCCCCGATGCCGGTCGCCGGGCATGGCCGCGACGATCGACCGGCGAAATGCCTGCTCGTGCGCGATGTGATCGATCTGCTGCACAAGGTCGTTTCGGACAGGCCGGGCGCGCCTC
>JAFIEN010000314.1 GCA_020832515.1 Rubellimicrobium sp.
CGCGCATGTACAAGAACAAGGCCAAGAACGCGCAGGAAGCGCATGAATGCATCCGGCCGACCGACATGGCCCTTTCGACCGAGAAGCTGAAGATCCAGGATGCCGACCAGCGCCGCCTCTACGACCTGATCTACAAGCGCACCATCGCCAGCCAGATGGCCGCCACCCGGCTTGAACGGACCACGGTCGAGATCGGCAGCGCCGATGGCCAGGTCGGCCTGCGCGCCACCGGGCAGGTGGTCCTGTTCGACGGATTCATCGCCATCTACGAGGAAGGCCGCGACGATGCCGCCGATGACGAGGACGGCGCCCGCCTGCCCCAGATGTCGGCGGGCGAGGCGCTGGTGAAGGAGGGCGTGACACCCGAGCAGCATTTCACCCAGCCGCCCCCCCGCTATACCGAGGCGACGCTGGTCAAGCGGATGGAGGAGCTGGGGATCGGCCGCCCCTCGACCTATGCCTCGATCGTGACCACGATCCAGGACCGCGACTATGTGGCCAAGGACAAGGGCCGTCTGATCCCGCAGGACAAGGGGCGTCTCGTGACGGTCTTCCTGTCCAACTACTTCCGCCGCTATGTCGAATACGACTTTACCGCCGATCTGGAGAACCAGCTTGACGAGGTCTCGGCAGGTGCCGCCAGTTATCAGGACCTGCTGCGGAAATTCTGGCACGATTTCAGCGCGGCCCTGGCCGAGACGGCCGACCTGCGCATCACCGAGGTGCTGGAAAAGATCAACGAGGTGCTTGAGCCGCACCTTTTCCCGCCGAAAGAGGACGGCTCGGATCCCCGCCTTTGCCCGAACTGCGGCGCGGGGCGGCTCTCGATGCGCACCGCGCGCTCGGGCGGGGCCTTCATCGGCTGTTCGAACTATCCCGAATGCCGCTACACCCGCCCCTTCGGCCCCCCCGGCATGGAAGAAGCCGGGATCGGCCCGGACGGCCGCCTTCTGGGCCATGACGCGGGCGATCCGATCACGCTGCGCGATGGGCGCTTCGGACCTTACGTCCAGCGCGGCGAGGCCACGGAAGAGGTGCCCAAGCCCCCGCGCGCCAGCCTGCCCAAGGGCTGGCAGGCCGCCGAGATGGACCTTGAAAAGGCGCTGCAACTGCTGTCCCTGCCACGCCCCGTCGGACCCCATCCCGAAGACGGCGTGATGATCGAGGCGGGGATCGGGCGCTTCGGTCCCTATGTGAAGCACGGATCCGTCTATGCCAACATCCGCGAGGTGGACGAGGTCTTTACCATCGGCATGAACCGCGCGGTGGAAGTGCTGGCTCAGAAGGCTGCCGGAGGCGCGCGCCGGGGCGGCGGGGCGGCGACGACGCCCCTGAAGGAACTGGGCGAACACCCCTCGGGCGGCGCGATCAGCGTGATGCCGGGGCGCTACGGGCCTTACGTCAAGTGGGACAAGGTGAACGCCACCCTGCCCAAGGATGTGGCCCCCGAGGAGATGACGCTGGAACAGGCCGTGGAACTGGTCAACGACAAGGCGGCCAAGGGCGGCAAGGGGCGCAAGGCGGCGGCCAAGAAACCGGCGGCCAAGACAGCCGCGAAGAAGCCCGCGGCGAAGAAGGCTGCACCCACAACGAAGAAGAAGGCCGCGCCCAAGGCCGCCGAATAGGGCGGTGCCTCCCGGCCCGGCCGGGTTTGACATTGCTGCGCTGCCGCGTAAATGACGCGGGATGCCCGCCGGGCCTCGGGTCGGCGGGCCGATGGTGACAGGCGAAGATTGGCGGAGGCGGAATGAAAAAGCTCTATGGATCGGCGGCCGAGGCACTTGACGGGGTTCTGAAGGACGGAATGCTGATCGCGGCGGGCGGCTTCGGCCTCTGCGGCATCCCCGAACTGCTGATCGCCGCCATCCGCGATGCGGGCGTGAAGGAGCTGACCTTCGTGTCCAACAACGCGGGCGTCGACGATTTCGGCCTGGGCCTTCTGCTGCAGACCCGACAGGTGAAGAAAATGATCTCGTCCTATGTGGGCGAGAATGCCGAATTCATGCGCCAGTATCTGTCGGGCGAGCTTGAACTGGAATTCACGCCCCAAGGCACGCTGGCCGAGCGGATGCGGGCAGGCGGCGCGGGGATCCCCGGCTTTTACACGAAAACCGGCGTGGGCACCGTCATCGCCGAGGGCAAGGACCACAAGGATTTCGACGGAGAGACCTATATCCTCGAACGCGGGATCGTGGCAGATCTGTCGATCGTCAAGGCATGGAAGGCGGATACGACGGGCAACCTGATCTTCCGCAAGACCGCGCGCAACTTCAACCCGCCCGCCGCCATGTGCGGCCGCATCTGCGTGGCCGAGGTCGAAGAGATCGTGCCGACCGGCAGCCTCGATCCCGACCAGATCCACCTGCCGGGCATCTTCGTGCACCGGCTTGTCCAAGGGACGCACGAGAAGCGTATCGAACAGCGCACGACACGCAAGAAGGAGGCCGTCTGATGTGGGACCGCAACCAGATGGCCGCCCGCGCGGCGCAGGAGCTGCGCGACGGGATGTATGTGAACCTCGGGATCGGCATCCCGACGCTGGTGGCCAACTACATCCCCGACGGGATCAGCGTCACGCTTCAGTCCGAGAACGGGATGCTGGGCATGGGCCCTTTCCCCTTCGAGGGCGAAGAGGATGCCGACCTGATCAACGCGGGCAAGCAGACGATCACCGAACTGCCCCATTCGGCCTATTTCGACAGCGCGACCTCGTTTGCGATGATCCGCGGCGGCAAGATCGCCATGGCGATTCTTGGCGCGATGGAAGTGTCGGACAAGGGCGATCTCGCGAACTGGATGATCCCGGGCAAGCTGGTCAAGGGCATGGGCGGCGCGATGGATCTGGTCGCCGGCGTGGGCCGGGTCGTGGTGGTGATGGACCACACCAACAAGGCCGGTGAAAGCAAGGTCCTGAGGGACTGCACCCTGCCGCTGACGGGGCAAGGCGTGGTGGACCGGATCATCACCAACCTTGGTGTGCTGGATGTGACGCACAAGGGGCTGCATATCGTCGAATGCGCAAGCGGCGTGACCGAGGACGAGATCCGCAAGGCGACAGACGGCCGGATCGTCGACTGATGGCTCCGGCCTGCGGCCCG
Source organism: Rubellimicrobium sp. (assembly GCA_020832515.1). Taxonomy (GTDB): domain Bacteria; phylum Pseudomonadota; class Alphaproteobacteria; order Rhodobacterales; family Rhodobacteraceae; genus JAFIEN01. Next base: position 3,099 of record JAFIEN010000314.1, read on the forward strand.
CGCCGACCAACCGGACACGCCTGACAACGGGTGTGCGGGGGATGGGCAGGACTGGCCGGAGCGGCGCAGGGCACCTGCCGGTGGCGGTCAAATCCGGGCCAACGCGCAGCCGCACCGTCCGGGTGCGTCGCACAAGCGTCAGGCCCCCGGCAGTCAGTTGACGCGCGCGAGCACCCCTCCTGCCCCGCGGGTCAGGCGTCCGTCAAGTTCCAGTTCCAGGATGACCGGGGCCACGTCGGCAGCCGGTTGATTCAGATCCCGGATCAGCTGATCCTCAGGCAGGGGCGAGGGGCCAAGCCGGTCGAGGATCAGACGGTGCAGCGCCGCCGTCTCCTGCAGGGGGCGGCGGGCCGGGGTCTTTGCTTCGGCGGCACGTCGCGGCGGATCGGCCGGACCGGGCACGACCGGCGAACGTGTCACCAGGGCCTCCGGCACCGGCGCGGCGGTTGCGCCCCGTTCAGGACCCGCCGCCTCGATCAGCGGCAGTTCGGCCTGCGCCTGAGCGGACGGGGCCTGAGCGGACTGGGCCTGAGCAGACGGGGCCGGCCCCACCACCTCGATCACATCGGCGGCCGATCGGACGAGGACCGCCCCGTCGCGGATCAGCATGTTGCAGCCGGTGGCGCGCGCGTCGAACGGGTGCCCGGGCACGGCCATCACATCGCGCCCCTGATCCAGTGCAGTGCGCGCGGTGATCAGGCTGCCGGATTTCGCCGCCGCCTCGACCACGATCACCCCGCGCGAGAGGCCTGAGACGATGCGGTTGCGGGTGGGAAAATGGCGGGCCATCGGCTGCAGGCCGACAGGCTGTTCGCTCAGCAGCACGCCGCAGCCCGCGATACGCTCGTGCAACTGCGCATTCTCGGGCGGATAGACCACGTCGATGCCCCCGGCCAGAACGGCAACCGTCCCGCGATCCAGCGCCGCGTCATGTGCCACCGCGTCCACCCCTCGTGCCAGGCCCGAGACGATGACGAACCCCGCTTCCGACAGCGCCCCGGCAAGCGACCGCGCCATGCGCGTGCCCAGGGACGACGCGTTCCGCGCGCCCACAAGCGCCAACATCGGCCGGGTCAGGAGCGACAGGTCCCCCCTGACCCAGAGCCGGGGCGGCGCATCCGGCAGATCGGACAACGCGGCCGGGTAACCCGCCTCGCCCCGAAGGACAAGCCGCGCGTCCGCGCCGCGGCCGGCCTTCAGTTCGGCCAGCGCCACCCCTTCGGGACAGGGCTGGTAATCCGGAACACCCGCTGCGCGGGCGACTTCCGGTAACGCCAGCAGCGCGGCTTTGGCGCTGCCGTGGTCGGCCATAAGCCGCCAGAAGGTCGAGATCCCGACCCTGCGCGAGCGCAACAGACGAAGCCAGTCCAGCCGATCATCTTCCGTCGTGGGTGGGAGTGGGGGGTGAGAGGAAGAAGTGAGTACCTCAGCCATCCTGAACTCCGCCTGTTGCAGAATCACATGTAGAAGATCGAGGTTAACGCGAGGTAAATCCCGCCGGGTCCTCCTTGCCGCCGGACGTGGCGGGAGCGCAGGAATTTGGCCAAATTCCTGCGCCTACGCGGAATTTTGGAAAAATTCCGCGGCCCTCAGGCCTGCGCACCCCCGATCGTCAGCCCCCCGATCAGGAGCGAGGGCTGGCCCA
>JAFIEN010000315.1 GCA_020832515.1 Rubellimicrobium sp.
ACGAAATCGCGGCCTTCACATCAACCGTTGCACTTGAAGCTGGAATCTAAGGACTGCAGGGGGACCGGCTTTCCCCGCCTGCGGGCCGGGTCAGCCCCGCGGTGTCAGCGTGAGGAGGAACCGCGCCCTTGCGCTGCCTTCCCACCATTGCGGAAAGTTCGTGCCCCATTTGTTGTTGTAGAGGTTGAAGCGCAAACCGCCGCTCAGGTCCGGCGGATCGGGGTTGTAGCGCATGAAGGGCCAAGCGAGGGGCGCGGCCAATGGTGTGTCGAGCGGCTCGATCCGCAGGCCCGGCATCCGGGCGGCGAAGACGGCCTGAAGCTGGCCCCCGCCCCTGCGGGCGGTGTGATCGGCCCGGATCCAGAGCCCGGTTTTCAGATAGTCCCACGGGCCGGAGCCGTTGACGGCAAAGGTGACGAAACCTGCCTCGGGCAACCTGTTGGCGGGCTTGTCCAGCAGGGTGACGGTCAGTTCGATCCGGTTGTCGTCAAGCGGGGCAAGATCGAGGGTCACGGCCCGTGGCGCGCCCAGACCGTCGTGCGCCGCGTCATCGAGGCCAAGCCAGATCCTGCGGTCCTCGATCGCAAGGGGGCGTGGCCGGCAGACCTGCGAGCGTGCCGTCGCTGCATGCAGGGCAAGGCCGGGCTTGTCATGGTCGAGGATGGCCCATTCCTCGCGGTGGACAAGGTAGCTGTCGAGATGGGCGGCAAGATCGGTGGCGTCGTAGCTTTCGTGGCGATAGCCGATGCGCAGATCCGGCGACGCGCCGCCGGGCGATACAAGGCGGGTCAGATCGCCGGTGTCGGGGTCGAGGTCGATGCGCCAGCCGTCGATTTCCAGTGACCGGACCGAACCGTCACCGGACGGCGCTGCGCCGGGCGAGGCGGGCGCAGACCAGGCCGAAAGGGCGCGCGCGCGGTCGGCCGGTTCGAGGCAACCCACGGCTTCGTCCATATAGGCGCGCTGTTCGTCCCATGATGCGGCGCTGTAGAGGAACCTGTGGTCTCTGTGGCGCAGCGCCTCGAAGGCGGGGCGGTCCCAGTTTTCGTCATCGCGCAGGTAGCTTTTGATGTCCACGCCGCAGGTATGTTCGGCGACCATCGCCAGACCCCTGCCAAAGGCCAGCCGGGACGGGGTCAGCCCCTCGTCGTCGAACCTGTCGTAAAGACGCTGGAGCGCAAGGAAGCGGGCCGTCCTGGCCGGATCGCTGGCGCTGCCGTGGATCCAGCTGTCGCCGATTTCGGTTTCGATCACGGGAAGGGTTTCGCGCAGTGCCCAGACCACCGCGCCATAGGCTTCGAGCGTCGAGGCGCGCAATCGTGCCCCGGGCAGGCTGCGGCGCAGGTCGCGCCAGGCCTCGGCCGTCTGGGGCACGGACTGGGGGCCGATATTGTCGTTCGTATGGGCGAAGGTCAGCCCTTCGGTCATGCCTTCGGGCAGGTGGGTCGCGCCGTAGCTGTCTTGATACATCACGACCACCTCGGACCCGTCCGGGGCGCGCCAGCGGAACAGGTCGGGCAGGTCGGGGACGGGGCTGGCCGTGTTCACCCCCAGATGCAGGAAGCGCACACCGGCCGCGGCCAGATGCGGCACCATGCCTAAGGTGTGCCCGGGCACGTCCGTCATCTTGGCGGCCCGTGTCACAAGGCCGAAGCGGGCGTCGAGTTCTTGCGAGAAGGACAGGCCCGCGCGGAACAGGGCAGGGGACATGAGCTCGGTATGGGTGGTGAAGGGCAGGGCGTGCCAGCGGATCAGGCCGCGTCCGATCGCCTCTTCCAGCCGGGCGACGCGGGCCTTGTCCTGGGTGGCAAGGTGGTCGTGGATCAGCCAGGCGCCCGTTGTCCAGATGAAGGCGGGATCGGCGGGGTTCTCGCGCCAGAAATGGGTGGCGGTGTCGATCGCCTGGGGAATGAAGCGGTCGTGATACTGGGCCCGCACGCGCGCGGCGTGATCGGTGAAGCCGATGTCGAGATGGGTCTTGAAGATGACGTGGATCAGGGGCCGCATGGTCAGACCGTGCTTCTGACGACAAGCTGCGTGCCCACGGTTTCGGACAACGATGGTGCATCCGGCGCGGCCAGCCGGCGCAGGATCAGCCGCACAAGTGCCGCCACCCGTTCGGCCAGGTCGATGCGGACGGTCGTCAGGTCGTAGGCCTTCCAGTGGGCCTGCGAAATGTCGTCGAACCCTACCACCCGCACATCGCCGGGCACGGCAAAGCCAAGATCGTGGCGCAGCGCATCGAGCGCGCCGAAGGCGCTGACGTCGTTGGCGGCGATGATCGCATCCACCGGACCCTGAATGCGGAACTGGTCGATGACGGCACGTCGGGCGGTGTCGTAGGTGAAGTCGCCCGGGATCAGCAGCGGGGCACCCAGACCGCGCCTGGCCATCACCGCGCGCACGGTGCGCAGGCGCTCGGTCGAGGCGATGGATTGCGCCGCACCCGAGATGAAGGCGATGCGGCGGGCACCCTGACCCTGGATGAGGGCGATGCCTTGTTCGATCCCCGTCTTCTGGATCACGTTCAGCCGGTCGAACAGGGGCCCGTCTGTCGGTTGGTCTGTCGCGTCGGTGGTGTCGTCGTCGTCGTAGCAGACATAGATCGGCACGGCGCGGTCAAGGACGCGGGCCAGCGTTCTGGGCCGGACGTTTTCGGTGAAGGTGATGACCGAGTCGGGGTTGAAGCCGCGCATGTAGGTCAGAAGGGTTTCGTCCATGCGGTAATCGGTTCGGGTCTTGAACAGGAGCGTCGCAAAGCCTGCGTTCTGAAGCGCGCTGGTGAGCGCGTCGATCTCCTGGCTTTCCCAGGGGCTGCAGACATCGGGAACGATCACGCCGACAAGATGCGACCGGCCCGTGACCATCGACCGGGCCGCCATGTCGGGGGTGTAGTTCAGTTCGCCGGCGATGCGCAGGATCTCGCGCCGCTTCTCGGGCTTGATCGAGGCGTTGGGGTTGAAGGCCCGCGACACCGCCACGCGCGACACCTGCGCCCGTTCGGCGACCATGGCCGCCGTGGCGCGCCGGTTTGACGAGGGATCGTTTCCGCTCACGGTCTGCTTGCCTGCATATGTGTAAACGCTTTCAAGATGGACCATGGCGGCGCGTCGTCTGACTGTCAACAGAGCACCGGCGCAGGCCGCGATCGCCGGATCAGCGAGGGATTCCGGGAGGTTGTTTTGTTATCCGAAAAGTTTCCCCCCTGTCATCGGCCTGTCATCTTGCCGGGGCAGTTTGGCCGTTGACAGATTTTGAAAGCGTGTTCACTCTGTATCCTGCGAGGCGGGTTCGGGAGGGAGCGTGTCATCGCCAGAAGGTGCCCGTTGCATATGGCACCGTTACCGAGGAGGAAGTTCGAAATGTCCAAGACCCTGCGCGCCCTTTTCCTGAGCAGCGCCGCGACGATGGGGATGGCCCTGCCTGCCCAAGCCGACGATCTGTCGATCATCTGCCGCTGCGTCGTGGGCGGCGTGAACAGCGAGACCGCAACCTGGATCAGGGACAGCGTGATCCCCGGTTTCACCGCCGCGATGGCCGCCGAAGGGCGCGAGATCACGGTGAACCTGATCGAGTTCGGCGGTCAGGACGAACAGATGACCCAGCAGCTTGCGCTTGATTTCTCGACCGGCGCCGGGGCCGATGTGGCGGCCTTCGACGGGTTCCTGATCCCCAGCTTCGTCGAAGGCGGGCTTCTGCGGCCGCTGGAAGAGATCGCGGGTTCGGCCGTGACGGACTGGGAAGGCTGGGACAATATCTCGGAAGGATCGAAGGCGCTGATGTCGTACAACGGCGTGCCCTACGGCATTGCACTTGGCACCGATGTGCGGGCGATCTTTGCGCGCCGCGACATGCTCGAGGCGGCCGGGATCGATGCAGACAACTGGCAGCCCACCTCGTGGGACGAGCTTCTGGACGATGCGCGCGCGGTGCAGGCGGCCAATCCCGACAGCTTTCCGCTTCAGCTGAATGCCGGGATGAACATGGGCGAGGCGACCACCATGCAGGGCTATTTCATGGCGCTGCTTGGCACCGGGCAAAGCGTGGTGGACGACGAAGGCCGCTACATCGTGTCCAGCCAGGGCATTCTTGACGTGCTGAACCTGTATCGCACGATCTTTGTCGAAGAGGGCCTTGGCGATCAGCGTGCGCAGCTTCTGGGCGACGGGCGCAACCAGACCTTCGCCAATTTCCGCGACGGGCGGACGGCGATGCTGGTCGAGGGGGACTGGTTCTTCAACTCGGTCCTGAACCCGGGGGCCGAATTCGGGCTGGACGATCGCGACGATCTGGTCGTCTGGGCGTCGATGCCCGCGCAGGAGCCGGGCGCGGGCTATCGGGGGCAGGATTTCGTGACCGTCTCGGGCGGGACGGGCTTTGTCATCAACCCCAATACCGACATGCCGGACGAGGCGTGGGCCCTTCTGGCCTTCATGAACAGCCAGGAAGAGCTGACCAACTTCCAGACCTTCCGCGAGGCACGCCGCATCCGCATCGATGTGGACACGCCGAACAACCCCTATCTGCAGGAGACGCAGGTTTCGCTTCTGCCGCTGACGACGGCGCGGCCCAACGACCCCGATTACAACCGGGTCTCGGCCGAGATCCAGCGGATGACCGAAAGCGTCGTTTCGGGCGAGATGACGCCGGAAGAGGCAATGGCCCAGTTCCGGACCGCGGTCATCGGGATCGTCGGCGAAGAGCGGACGGTCACGCTCGACTGAGGCGGTCTCCTCCCCCG
>JAFIEN010000316.1 GCA_020832515.1 Rubellimicrobium sp.
CCCCCCCCCCCCCCCCCCCCCCCCCCCCCCCCCCCCCCCCCCCCCCCCCCCTGGTCGCCCAAATCTCCCTACAGGATCGGCCGTCGTCGTTCGCGACAGCCGCCTTCCTACTTCAGATGCTTGCTCAGCCGCGAGGGTTGCCTGGTCTTGCGATCCTTGTAGGGGTTCTGCTCACCCTGGTCCCGCAGGGTCAGCCGGATCGGTGTGCCCGGCATGTCGAATGCCTCGCGCAGACCGTTGATCAGGTAGCGTCGGTAGCTGTCGGGCACCATGTCGGGATGCGAGGTCATCACGACAAAGCCGGGCGGCCGTGTCTTGGCCTGTGTCGCATAGCGCATCCGGATCCGCCGCCCGCCCGGCGCGGGGGGCGGGTGCGCCTCGAGCATGCCGGCAAGCCACCGGTTCAGCCGCGCCGTCGTCACGCGGCGGTTCCAGATGGCATGGGCCTGCAGGATCGCCGCATGCAGCCGGTCCAGACCCCGCCCCGTCAGGGCCGAAACGGTGACCAGCGGCGCGCCGCGCAGTTGCGGAAGAAGACGCTCGAACGACTCCTTCAACTCGGCCAGCTTGCCTTGCCGGTCCTCTTCCAGATCCCATTTGTTCACCGCGATCACGACCGCCCGCCCCTCGCGCTCGGCCAGATCGGCAAGGCGCAGGTCCTGTTGCTCGAAAGGGATCTCGACATCCACAAGCACCACCAACACTTCGGCAAAGCGGATTGCGCGCAGGCCGTCGGCAACCGACATCTTCTCGAGCTTGTCCTGAATGCGCGCCCGTTTGCGCATGCCCGCCGTGTCGAAGATGCGCATCGGCGTGCCGCCCCATTCGGTCTGAACCGAAATGGCATCGCGGGTGATCCCGGCCTCGGGCCCGGTCAGCAGGCGTTCTTCGCCGACGATCCGGTTGATCAGCGTCGACTTGCCGGCATTGGGCCGGCCCATGACGGCGATCTGCAGGGGCTTTTCGCGTGTGGGCTGGGGAACCGTGTCCTCGTCATCTTCCAGGACATCGACATCGGTCACCGCCTCGACCTCGCGGTCCCATTCCTCGTCGCGCAGGGAAAGCTCGTCGGCGATGGGGCGCAGCACCTCGTAAAGGTCCTCCATCCCCTCGCCATGTTCGGCCGAAAGGCGGACCGGTTCGCCAAGTCCCAGGCTGAAGGCCTCGATCCACCCCGCCTCACCCGCGCGGCCCTCGGACTTGTTGGCCAGCACGACGACATGGGCGTTCTTGCGGCGCAGAAGTTCGGCCAGGACCTGGTCGGTGGGGGTGATCCCGGCCCGGGCGTCGATCAGGAACAGGCAGACATCCGCCATTTCGACCGCGCGTTCGGTCAGCCGCCGCATCCGGCCCTGCAGGCTGTCGTCGGTCACTTCCTCGAGGCCCGCCGAGTCGATCACGGTAAAGCGCAGGTCGCCCAGCCGCCCGGCACCTTCGCGCAGGTCGCGCGTCACGCCAGGCTGGTCATCGACCAGCGCAAGCTTGCGCCCGACAAGGCGGTTGAACAGCGTGGACTTGCCCACATTGGGGCGGCCCACGATGGCGACGGTAAAGCTCATGTCCTGCGGTCCTTCAGATCAGGCCGGGACGGATACACGAAGACGGGCCTAGCGGAAAGCCACCAACTGCCCGCTCTGGCTGACGACGTAAAGCGCGCCGCCCGCCACGACAGGATTGCTTGCAGCCCCGCCCGGCAGGGGCAATTCGCCCAGAAGCGCGCCGGAGACCGGATCGAACTGCCGGATCACCCCGTCGCCCGAGGCCACGATCAGCCGCCCACCTGCCAGAACGGGCCCGTAATGGGCATATCGCGTGCGCATCCGCCGCTCGCGCGTTTCCACGAACCCGGGCAGGGTCACACGCCAGAGCGGCAGGCCGGTGTTGGCGTCGATCCGGACAAGCTCGTTCACGTCGTTTACCAGAAAGACCGATCCGCCCACAGGCCAGACCGGGCTGACCGCGCCCTCGGTCGCGGTCCAGATCCGCTCACCCGAGGCGCGGTCGATGGCGGCCAGACGGCCCGAGACATTGCCGACATAAAGCCTGCCCCCGTCGATCACCGGATCGCCCGAGATATCGGTCGCCGCCAGCCCGCCTGCAAAACCGGGCCGCGTTCCGGCCACGACACTTGACCAGCGCTGCAGCCCCCCTTGCGCGAAGACGGCCACCACCTCGCCGGATGGGATGGGGAAATAGACCGTTTCTCCATCCGTCGCGGGCCCCGCGCCGCCGGCGAAACCGGCGAGCGACGGGATGGCCGAGAATTCCCAGCGGATGCGGCCGGTATCGGCCTCGATCGCAAGCGCGCGGCTATTGCGCACCACGACATAGACAAGGCCGCCCCGCACGGTGGGCGTGGCACCGGGCGCATCAAGCTCCTGCACCCAGCGCACCGCGCCCGTTGCTGCATCAAGCGCGGTCAGGCGGCCGAAACCCGTGGTGACGAAGACCGTCCGCCCATCGGTCGAGATGCCGCCGCCCGAGGCATCGTTCGGCCCGGCCAGTTCGGGCGTGATGTCGCGCGTCCAGAGCACCTGACCGCCGGTCGAGGTCGCCTGAACGCCCGAGCGCGCATCCAGCGTGAAGATGCGCCCGCCTGCGACCACCGGATCGGCGGTGATCCGCGCGCGGCGGCTGTCGCCTTCGCCGATGCCGACCGAGAAAGCGGGCGAAAGCGTGCCCGGCAGGGCCGGATGGGTGATGCGGTGATCGGGGCCACCGTTGCGATGCGTCCAGTCGGCATTGGCCACCTGGGCGGGCAGCGCGATGGGGGCGGCGGTATTGGCGAAAGACACCTGCTGACCGGCCATGCCGTCACGCAGGTCAAGGCGTTCTCCGGGCAGGATCACCTCGGGTTCGCCACAGGCTGCAAGCAGCGCAAGAAGGCAGAGCGCGCTGCTGATCCCTCGGATGGACCGCAAGTTGCCCATGGCCCGCCCTCAGCTCTCGTCGGATGCGGTTGCGCGCAAGGCATCCGGATCCGCCCCGAGCGCTACCATCAGCGCCGAGACCCGGTCGCGCATGCCCGCAGTGGTTGCGGCATCCTCGACGACGCTGCGCAGGCTTGCGATCGCCGCATCGCGATCGCCTGCGGCGATGTCGGCCAGGGCGATCTGCTCAAGCGCCAGAAGCCGGAAGGGCGCGCCGGGAGTGGCGAGCGCCTCGAGGCTGGTGCGCCGCATCGCGGGATCGAGCGTGCCCTCCGCGAGCATCAGGGACTGGAGCGCGGCCAGATCGCGGTAGAGCGACGGGACCGCGCCGTTCGCGGCCAGCGCATCAAGCGTGGCGATGGCGGCAGCGTCATCGCCTGCCTCGTGCAGGTTGGCGGCTGTCAGAATGGCGGTGACGGCGGTGGCGCTGCCGTCGTGCGGGATATTGCCAAGGGCTGCGGCACGCGCCTCGGGCTCGGACTGGTCAAGGGCGGCAAGGATGGCATCGCCGCGTGCCTGGGCCGCGTTGCGGGCCTGGGCACGCGCGTATTCGTTCCAGGCGGCACCGCCCACGATCAGAACGACCAGTCCCACGCCGATCCAGCCATAGCGACGCAGATAGCCGCTCAGTTGTTCGCGGCGAACCGCTTCGGTCACCTCGTCGATAAAGCTGTCGCCGTTGCTCACCCTGCCCCCTTGCGGCCCGCTTACGATCCTGCCGGGGCCGGTCTTTCAGAACCGCCCCTCAGCGCGGCCCTGCCGTCGGTCCCTTCTAGCGTGAAGGGCGGGCCGATGCCAAGCCCCGCCCAAAACCCCCGGCGATCGGCGTCGGACGATGTCTGGGCCCTGACGATCACATCCGGTGCCCGAGCGGATCAGGCTGCAATCTCGGCCTCGTCGCTTTTCTGCCGGTTCCACAGATGCGCATAGCGCCCCTCGCGCGCCAGAAGCGCCTCATGCGTGCCTTCCTCGACGACATGTCCGTCTTCCAGCACCACGATCCGGTCGGCATCCGCAATGGTGGACAGGCGGTGCGCGATGGTGATGACGCTGCGGCCCTGCCCCATCGCCTTCAGCTCGGCCTGGATTTCCATCTCGGTTTCCGTGTCCAGCGCGCTTGTCGCCTCGTCCAGAAGCAGGATCGGCGGGTTCTTCAGAAGCGTGCGCGCGATGCCCACGCGCTGTTTCTCGCCGCCCGAAAGCTTGAGGCCGCGTTCGCCCACGGCCGTTTCATAGCCCTGCGGCAGGCGTAGGATGAAATCGTGGATCGAGGCGGCGCGGGCCGCCTCCTCGATCTCGGCTTGCGTGGCGCCGTCGCGGCCATAGGCGATGTTGTAGCGGATCGTGTCGTTGAACAGGACCGTGTCCTGCGGCACCACCCCGATCAGACGGTGCAGGCTTTTCTGCGTCACGTCGCGGATGTCCTGCCCGTCGATGCGAAGTGCGCCGCCCGTCACGTCGTAGAAGCGAAACAGCAGCCGCCCGATGGTGGATTTGCCCGACCCCGATGATCCGACGATGGCCACCGTCTCGCCCGGGCCGACGCGAAGCGTCACGCCCTTGAGGATCTCGCGCTCGGGGTCATAGGCGAAGCGGACAGCGTCCAGAACCACCTCGCCGCCGGTCACCTGCAGGGGCTTCGCATCCGGCTTGTCCTGCACTTCGGCAGGCTGTTCCAGAAGGTCGAACATCTCGCCCATGTCGACAAGCGCCTGCCGGATCTCGCGGTAGACGGTGCCAAGGAAGTTCAGCGGCATGGTGATCTGGATCATGTAGGCATTGACCATGACGAAATCGCCCA
>JAFIEN010000005.1 GCA_020832515.1 Rubellimicrobium sp.
CGGTTCTTCGTTCTGTCCTTCATCCGGGCCGGTCTGGTGGTCGCGGGGCTGTGGATCGGGCTGACCCTCGGGGGGTTGCCCGGCGCGATCATCGGCCTGGGTCTGGCGCATCTGACAAGCTATCCCGCACTTGCCTGGGCCCTGCGACCGCACGGCGCATGGGATCCGGGGACGGATGCGACCTTCCTTGCGCTGGGCGCGGCCATTGCGGCCGGTGCGGCTATGGTGCATGGCGATGTCATCCTTGCACTGTCGGCGCTACATCGGCCCTAGACCCCGGGGCGGTGGGCGAGACGCCGTCGTCCACGGCGGATTTGCCCCAAAAAGACCGCAAATTCGTGTAAGCTGAACATGGTGGGACCAGTCTGATGAGCAAGCACATGATCGAGGGGCAAGACCCGGAGGCGGTGTCGTCGACCGACATTGCCATCATCGGCATGGCCGCCCATCTGCCGGGTTCCGACACCGTGGATGCCTATTGGCAGAACCTGCGCGACGGCGTGGAATCGATCCGCCACCTGACGCGGGAAAAGCTTCTGGCCGCGGGCGAGGCCGCGCATCTGATCGACCGGCCCGACTACGTTCCCGCTTGCGCCACTCTGGATCGTTTCGCCGATTTCGACGCGGAGTTCTTTGGCTTCTCGCCCAAGGAAGCCGCGATCATGGACCCCCAGCACCGCCAGTTCCTCGAAGTGGCCTGGGAAGCGCTCGAGAACGCGGCCCACCCGCCCGAGCATTTTCCCGGCCCCGTCGGCGTCTTTGCGGGCTGCGGCATGGGCAGCTACTTCTACTTCAACATCTGCTCGAACCGCGACCTTGTGGATGGAACGGGCATGTTCCTCTTGCGCCACACGGGCAACGACAAGGATTTCCTCTCGACCCGGCTGTCGCATATCCTCGACCTCACCGGGCCCTCGGTCAACGTCCAGACCGCCTGTTCCACCTCGCTTGTCGCGATCCATTACGCCGCGCAATCGCTTCTGAACGGCGAATGCGACATGGCGATTGCCGGGGGTGTGACGATCGAACTGCCGCAACTGCGCGGGTATCTCTTCAAGGAGGGCGAGATCCTGTCGCCCGACGGCCATTGCCACGCCTTCGACCATCGCGCGCAGGGCACCGTCTTCGGCTCGGGCGCAGGCGCTGTGGTGCTGCGGCGGCTGAAGGATGCGCTGGAAGACGGCGATCACATCTGGGCCGTCATCAAGGGCACCGCAGTCAACAACGATGGCGCGGCCAAGGCGGGCTATCTGGCGCCTTCGGTCGATGGTCAGGCCGCGGCGATTGCCGAAGCGCAGGCCGTGGCGGGCGTGTCGGCCGACACCGTCGACTACATCGAATGCCACGGCACCGGCACCTATCTGGGCGACCCGATCGAGGTCGCCGCCCTGACCGAGGCCTTCCGCAAGACGACCGACAGGTCCGATTTCTGCCGCATCGGATCGGTCAAGACCAACATCGGCCATCTGGACACCGCCGCCGGTGTGGCAAGCCTGATCAAGGCCAGCCTCGCGCTGCATCACCGGCAGATGCCGCCGTCCCTGGGGTTCGAGAAGCCAAACCCCGCCATCGGCTTTGACGGCTCGCCCTTCCGCGTCAACGACCGACTGACCGACTGGCCCCAGCGCCCCCACCCGCCCCGCGCGGGCGTCAATTCGCTGGGCGTGGGCGGGACGAATGCCCATGCGGTGCTGGAAGCGGCGCCTGCGCGCGCAGCATCTGACGAAAGCGACTGGCCCTTCCAGATCCTGCCCCTCTCCGCCCGCTCGCGCGCCGCACTTGACGACGCAAGCGCCCGTCTGGCCGCGCATCTGACCGCGAACCCTGATCAGCCGCTGGCCGATGTGGCCTACACGCTGAAAGTGGGTCGCCGCGCCTTTGACCGTCGCCGGGTGATCGTGGCCGAAACGCATGAGGAAGCCGCCCGTCTTCTGACCGAGAACGACCCCCGCCGGGTCTTTACCCATTCGGTGGTGGCCGACGATCCCGGCGTCGTCTTCATGTTCCCCGGCGGCGGCGCGCAATATGCCGGCATGGCCCGCGACCTTTACGAGACCGAGCCCGTCTTCCGCGACTGGATGGACCGTGGTCTGGCCGTGCTGGAACCAAGGCTCGACTACGATATCCGCGCGCTCTGGCTGGGCGAGGATCCCGAGGCGGAGGCGCGGTTGCGCCAGCCTTCGGTGCAACTGCCGCTGATCATGATCGTTGAATATGCGCTGGCTCAGCTCTGGATGGCCTGGGGCGTCACGCCTGCCGCGCTGATCGGGCATTCGATGGGCGAGAATACCGCCGCCTGTGTCGCGGGCGTGATGGGGTTCGAGGATTGCATCGGCCTTGTCCACCTGCGGGGCAAGCTCTTCGACACGGTCGCGCCGGGCGGGATGCTGTCCGTGGCGCTGCCCGCCGAGGCGCTGCGGGCCTATCTGGGCGACGACCTCGACCTTGCCGCCGTCAATGCGCCGAACCTGTCCGTGGCGACCGGCCCGAACGCGGCGCTCGACGCGTTGCAGGCGCGGCTGACGGCCGAAGAGATCGACTGCCAGCGCATCCCCATCGACATCGCCGCCCATTCGCGGATGCTGGAAACCATCCTTGGCGATTTCGGCGCCTACCTCCGCTCGATCAAGCTGAACCCGCCGCAGATCCCCTTCATCTCGAACCGGACCGGGGCCTTCATCACCGATGAACAGGCGACAGACCCCGATTACTGGGTCGCCCATCTGCGGAACACGGTGCATTTCGCCGATGGCCTGACCACACTGTCCGCCGATCCGGCGCGGGTCTATATCGAGGTCGGCCCCGGCAAGGCGCTGTCCTCGCTCGCAGGCCAACACGGCACGATCACCGCCAATCAGGTCATCGGCAGCCTGCGCCACCCGCAGGACGAGATCGCCGACGACAAGTATTTCCTTGCCATGCTGGGCCGCCTTTGGGCGACCGGTGGCCGGTTCGACTGGTCCCAGATCTGGGGCGAGGCGCGGCGGAACCGCGTGCCGCTTCCAACCTATCCGTTCCAGCGCCAGACCTATTTCATCGAACCGGGCAAAGCGGCGGTCGAGGAACAGGCGCAGTGGCTGATGCGCGAGGACGACCCCGCGCAGTGGGGCTATCGCCCCGCCTGGACCCCCGCCTATGCGCCCTGCGACGTGGATGTGACCGGCGATCTGACGGATGCCGAGCGGCAGGTCTGGGCGATCTTCGAAGATGACGCCGGGATCGCCGCCCGCGTGGCCGCCCGCCTGCGCGGCGCGGGGCATGTGGTGACGACCATCCGCCCCGGCGATACCTTCGCCCGGCTGGACGATGACCGGCTGGTCATCGCGCCCGAACGCGGGCGGGAAAGCTACGACCTCCTGCTGCGCGACCTTGCCCAGCGGGGCCGGACGCCGACCCGCATCCTGCACCTCTGGCTGGTGACCGCCGACGAACGCCACCGCCCGGGTTCGAGCTTCTTTCACCGCACGCAGGAACAGGGGTTCTGGAGCCTGTTTTACCTCGCCCAGGCCATGGCCGAGGAAGGCACCCCGCCCCCGCATCTGACCGTCATCACCTCGGACGCGATGCAGGTGCGGACCGAGGCGCTGCGCTATCCCGACAAGGCCACCGTCATGGGCCCCGCCCGCGTCATCCCGCGCGAATTTCCGGGCGTGACCTGCGCCGTCCTTGACCTGACGCTGGCCGCCAAGGCCGATCCCGAACCGATGGCCCGCGCCGTGCTGGAAGAGGTCCTCGCCCCGCCCGCCAACACCGTCGCCGCGCTGCGCGACCGTCGCTATGCCCTGTCCTGGCGCGCGGCCCCGCTGGCCGACGCCGCCCTGCCGGTCACCGACGGCACCCCCGTCCTGATCACCGGCGGTTTCGGCGGCATCGGCCAGACGGTGGCCGAGGCGCTGATCCGGCGGCACGGCTGCCCCATCGTTCTGGTCAGCCGCAGCCCGCTTCCCCCCCGCGAAGACTGGCCCGCCCATATCCGCCGCTCGGCCGATGCCACCGCCCGACGCATCCGCGCGGTGCAGCGGCTGGAACAGGCGGGCGGCACCGTCCTCACGCTGACCGCCGATGTCAGCAATGTCGAAGAGATGCGCGCGGCCCTGGCCGAGGCGGAAGCCGCACTCGGCCCGATCAAGGGCCTTGTCCATGCGGCGGGCGTGATCGACGACGCGCCGATCCTGTCGAAATCTGTCATGGGGATCGAGGATGTCTTCACCCCCAAGATCCACGGCACACAGGTCCTTGACGGCCTCTTCCCGGACGGCCGGCTTGACTGGATGGCGCTGTTTTCCTCGACCTCGACGGTCACGGCGCCTGCCGGGCAGGTCGATTACGTCGCCGCCAACGAATATCTCAACGCCTTCGCCAAGGCCCGCGCAGACGGCAAGACGCGAGTGGTGGCGATCGATTGGGGCATCTGGTCGGGCGTCGGCATGGCCGCCGAGGCGATGGAGGCCCGCACCGGCCGCACCCCGCCGCCGTCCGAGCCCGTGGACCAACCCCTGATCGACGCTGCGGGTTTCGACGGCGAGGGCAACCGCCTGCTGACCGCGACATGGACCCCCGCCACCCGCTGGATGCTGGACGAACACCGCACGCTCCGGGGCGACGCGCTTCTGCCCGGCACCGGCTATCTGGAACTGGTGGCCGAGGCGCTGGCCGTGCAGGGCGAGGACGGCCCGTTCGAGATCGCCGACCTGAACTTCCTGCGCCCCCTCCGCACGCCAGATGGCGAGGACACGCAGGTCCGCATCACCCTGCCCCGTAGTGAAACCGGCTATGGCTTCCGCGTGGAAAGCGCCACGCAGGGCACGGGCTTCGACCTGAATGCGGAAGGCGAGGTGCGACTTCTGCCGCTGTCGCCGCCCCCGCCGCTCGACCTTGCCGCCATCGCCGCGCGTCTGCCCGAACCCGAGCGCGGCACTTTGCGCTCGCCTCAAGAAGCGCATTTGAAGTTTGGCCCCCGCTGGCGAACCCTTACCGAGACGGCGACAGGAACCGACGAAGGCCTCGCCCGTCTGCGCCTGCCACCCAAGGGCGCGGAAGGCACCAGCCTTCACCCCGGCCTGATGGACCTTGCCACCGGCTGGGCGATGGGTCTGATCGCGGGCTATACACCCAGCCACCTCTGGGCCCCGGTCTCCTACGCATCGGTCCGCGTCTTCGGCCCCCTGACCGAGGACGTGATCAGCTGGGTCCGCAACGCCTCCCCCAACCGGGCCGAGGGGCAGACGGCGACGTTCGACATCACACTGGCCGCCCCCGACGGTCGGGTTCTGGTCGAAGTCACCGGCTTTACCATCCGCCGCCTCGACGGCGCGCTGTCCTTCGGCGCGGCCCCGCCGGCAAAGCCCACCGGACCCCGTCCGCTATCACCGGCCGAAGAGCGCCTGCGCCACAACCTGACCCAGGGCATCCGGCCCGAGGAAGGCGCAGACGCCTTCTTCCGCGCGCTGGGCGCAGGCCAGCCGCAGGTCATCGTCTCGTCCCTGCCGCTGGATGGCCTCATCGCGCAGGCCGGGACGGAGACGGATGACGCCAGCCGCACCCAGAGCTTCGACCGCCCCCAGATGGAGGCCGATTACGTCGAGCCCGAGGGCGAGATCGAGACCCGCCTTGCCGCCTTCTGGCAGGATCTGCTGGGTGTCTCCAAGGTCGGCGCGAACGACAGCTTCTTCGATCTTGGCGGTCACTCCCTGATCGCCGTGCGCCTGTTCGCCATGGTCAAGAAGACCTTCCAGGTCGATTTCCCGATCTCGATCCTGTTCGAGGCGCCCACGATCCGCGCCTGTGCGGCCCTGATCGCCGAACAGGGCGTTGTCCCCGGCAAGGCCGACAGCCCGACAGCCCCTGCCCGCGCCCAGCGCCGCTTCACCCATCTTGTGCCCATGCATCAGGGCGAAGGCGGGCCGAAGACGCCCTTCTTCCTTGTCGCGGGCATGTTCGGCAATGTCCTGAACCTGCGCCATCTCGCCCATCTTCTCGGTACCGACCGCCCCTTCTTTGGCCTGCAGGCGCGGGGCCTTTACGGTGACGCAGACCCCCACCGCGACCTGACCGAGGCCGCAGCCGATTACCTGGCCGAGGTGCGGCAGGTGCAGCCGCACGGGCCCTATCTCTTGGGCGGCTTTTCGGGCGGGGGGATCACCGCCTATGACATGGCCCACCAGCTTCGCGCGATGGGGGAAGAGGTCGCCGCCGTCATCCTGCTTGATACGCCCTTGCCGCAGCGCCGCCCCCTGACCCGGGCCGACCGCGCCGCGATCCAGTGGCATGAGATCAGGGCCAAGGGCCCCGCCTATCCGCTGATCTGGGCGCGGAACCGGATCGCCTGGGAAAAGTCCAAACGTCGCAAGCGCGCGCCCGAGGCGCTGGAAACGCCCCAGTTCCAGGACACCGCGATCGAGGCCGCCTTCCATGAGGCTATCGCCCGCTATCAGGTCCGCCCCTGGGACGGGCCGCTGACCCTGTTCCGCCCGCCGCTTGTGGGCAAGTGGGAGGTCGCCCCCGGCCGCTGGATCTCGTCCGAGCGGGCCTATGTGCTGCCCGACAACGACTGGACGCAATACGCCCCCGCGCTCGAGGTGTTCGAGGTGCCGGGCGATCACGATTCCATGGTTCTGGAACCCAATGTCCGCGTCCTCGCCGCCCGGATGAAGCGCGTGATCGAGGCGGCAGAGCGTGCCCGGCCCGAGAGGCAGGCCGCCGAATGACACCGACGGTCCTGACCATCATCCTCAACTGGCGGACGCCCGGGATGACGCTGCAGGCCGCCGAGGCTGCGCTCCGCGAGATGGAGGGGATCGCGGGCGAGATCACCATCGTCGACAACGATTCCGGCGACGGCTCGTTCGAAATGTTGACGGAAGAGGTCGCCCGCCGGGGCTGGTCCCGCGTGCGGGTGCTGCAATCGGGGCGCAACGGGGGCTTCGGGGCGGGCAACAATTTCGGCATCCGCGCGGGCCTGCGGAACGGGGCGCGACCCGACTATGTCTACATCCTCAATTCCGACGCCTTTCCCGACACAGGCGCGATCCGCGCGCTGATCGACCATCTGGAGACCCATCCCGACACGGGTTTTGCGGGCAGCTATATCCACGGCCCCGACGGCGAGGCGCATCTGACCAGCTTCCGCTTCCCCTCGATCGCCAGCGAATTCGAAGGGGCGGCACGGACCGGCCCGATCAGCCGGATGCTCGGATCGCGCGCCGTGCCGATCCCGGTGCCGGACCGGACCAGCCGGGTCGACTGGCTGGCCGGGGCAAGCTTGATGATGCGGATGGATGTGCTGGACCGGATCGGGCTGTTCGACGAAACCTTCTTCCTGTATTTCGAGGAAACCGACCTTTGCCTTCGTGCCGCGAAGGCCGGCTTTCCGACCGACTATGTCCGCGACAGTTCGGTCACGCATATCGGTTCGGCCTCGACCGGAATGCAGGAATGGAAGCAGGTTCCCGATTACTGGTTTCACTCGCGTCTTTACTATTTCCGGAAAAACCATGGCTGGTTCGGCGCTTGGGCGGCAACGAAGGCCCATATCGCCGGCGGCCTCATCCATCGCCTCCGCGCAGGTCTGACCGGCAAACGGCCAGTCGATCCACCCGGTTTCCTGCGCCGCCTCATTGCCCATGACACCGCAGCCCTACTTCGCCCGACCACACGCCGCGCGGACCCGCCGAGGGCCAGCGACCCGACAGGAGCCTGACCCGATGCCCCGCTTCTCTGCCGTCCTGATCGGAAACGAGTCCCTTGCCGTGCATTGCGGAACCCTGCTGATCGAGGCGGGCCATTCCTTGCGCGCCGTGGTCACCCGCAATGCCGAGGTGCGCAACTGGGCCAGCGGGCACGGCCTTCTGGTGATCGAACCCGGCCCCGGACTTGACAGCCGGCTTGCGGGGCTGTCCTTCGACTGGCTGTTCAGCATCGCCAACCTTGACCTTTTGCCGCAATCCGTCCTGTCGCTTGCTGCCCGGGGCGCAGTCAACTTCCACGACGGGCCGCTGCCGCGCTATGCGGGGCTGAACGCCCCCGTCTGGGCCATTTTGAACGGCGAGGCACAGCATGGCGTGACCTGGCACCTGATCGGTGGCGGGGTGGACGCGGGGGACATCCTCGAACAGCGGATGTTCGACATCTTGCCCACCGATACCGCCCTGACAGTGAACCAGAAATGCTACGCAGCCGCGATCGAGGGTTTTCCTTCGGTGATCGCCCGGCTCGAGGCCGATGCCCCCGGTGCGATGCAGCAGGACCTGTCCACCCGCAGCACTTTCGCCCGCGACAAGCGGCCCGAAGCAGCGGGGCTGATCGACCCGTCCGAGGCGGCGGATCGCATCCTCAGGCTGGTCCGGGCGCTGGATCATGGCGATTATCCCAATCCGCTGACACTGGCCAAGCTTTCCCTGCCGGATGGCCTTGCCCTTGTCGGCCGGGCCGAGCGCGCCGATGGCACGGGAATACCGGGGACGGTTCTGGCGGTGGATGGGGATAGCCTGACGTTTGCCTGCGGCGACGGGGCTGTCCGGGTTTCGGATCTGCGGCACCCCCGGGGCGTGCCGCTTCTGCCAAAGCTCGGGCCGGGCGACCGGTTGCCCCCCCGGCCCGACGCCGGGGCGCTGGGGGCAGCACTTGGCGCAACGCTGAAGGACGAGGGGTTCTGGCGGTCGCGGCTGTCCGAGGCCATGCCCGCCGCGCTGCCCGATCTGGGCGGCACGCGCGCCACCGAACCCTTGTCGTGCGACCTGTCGCTGCCGGGGGCCTGTGATCCCGACCTTGCCAAGGCGGCCTTCGCCGCGCTTGTCCTGCGGATGGCCGAGGGAGAGGTTGCCGATTTCGACCTTGCGCGCCCCACCGATGCCCATGGCATCCAGAGCGACCGTCTTCCTGTCCGGCTTGCCGCCTCTGCCCCCCTGACGACCTTTGCCGAGGCCCTTTCCGACGCCCGCGTCCGGGCGCCCATGGCAGCCGACCTGCCCGCCCGACTGGGACGTCCTGCCCCCGGCCCGGCCAAGGTGGCGCTGTCGGACGATCCCGCGACCGGGCTTTTGCCCGGAACCGCCCTCACACTGGCAACCGCACGGGGCCATGCCCGGCTGAGCGGCTGTCCCGACCGGATCTCTCCTGCCGCCTTCGCCTTGATCGCGGGCCGGGTTCAGCACCTGTTCGACATGCTTGCGACGCTGCCCCCCGGGGCAACCGGGCAGGACCTGCCGCTTCTTCCCCCGTCCGAGCGGCAGATGATCCTGACGGACTGGAACGCGACCGAAACCAGCGTCCCCGATGCCTGCCTTCACCATGCCTTCGAACGCCAGGCAGCCGGCACCCCCGACGCCCCCGCCCTGACCTTCGAGAACACGACCCTCAGCTATGCCGAGGTCAACGCCCGCGCCAATAGCGCCGCGCATCGGCTTGTCGCACTTGGCGTCGGGCCCGGCACTCTGGTCGGGCTGCATCTGCGCCGGTCGGCGGAACTGGTGATCGGTGCGCTGGCGATCCTCAAGGCCGGGGGGGCCTATGTGCCCCTTGATCCGGCCTATCCGGTCGACCGCATCGCCCTTTACATCGAGGATGCAGGCACCTCCGTCATCGTCACCGACAGCGCGCTGGCCGCAGACCTGCCGCCGCACGGGGCCGCCGTCCTGTTGATGGACGAAGCCACCGAGGCACCCGCCACCAATCCCGAAACCGCCGTGACGCCGGCCGATCTGGCCTATCTGATCTTCACTTCCGGTTCGACCGGCCGGCCCAAGGGCGTGATGATCGAACATCGCAATGTCGCCAATTTCTTTGCCGGCATGGATGCCCGCATCCCGCATGACCCGCCCGGCACATGGCTTGCCGTGACCAGCCTGTCCTTCGACATCTCGGTGCTGGAACTGTTCTGGACGCTGGCGCGCGGGTTCCATGTCGTCGTCGCGGGGGACGAGAACCGGGCGCTCGTCTCGTCGGGCAACATGCAGATGACCGGGCGCGGGATGGAGTTCAGCCTGTTCTACTGGGGCAATGACGATGGCGTGGGGCGCGACAAGTACCGCCTGCTGCTTGATGGCGCGCGCTTTGCCGATGCGCACGGCTTCTGCGCCGTCTGGACGCCCGAGCGGCATTTCCACGCCTTCGGCGGGCCCTATCCCAATCCTTCGGTCACCGGGGCCGCCGTCGCCGCCGTGACGCGCAACCTTTCCGTCCGCGCCGGAAGCTGCGTCGCTCCCCTGCACCACACCGCCCGCATCGCCGAGGAATGGGCGGTGATCGACAACCTGACGAACGGACGCGCGGCCCTTGCCATTGCCAGCGGCTGGCAGCCGGACGATTTCGTCCTGCGACCCGAGAATGCGCCCCCCCATAACAAGGCCGCAATGTTCACCGCCATCGACCAGCTGCGCCGCCTCTGGGCGGGCGAGGCGGTGCCTTTCCCGGCGGCGGGCGGCGGGACCTTCGACGTGCTGACGCAGCCCCGACCGGTGTCGAAGCGCCTTCCGATCTGGGTCACCACCGCCGGCAATCCCGAGACATGGCGCGAGGCGGGGTCGATCGGGGCCAATGTCCTGACCCATCTTCTGGGCCAGAGCATCGACGAGGTGGCGGGAAAGATCGCCATCTATCACGATGCCCTGCGCGCGGCGGGCCACGATCCGAAGGATCACAAGGTCACGCTGATGCTGCACAGTTTCCTGTGCGACACCCGCGAAAGAGCGCGGGAGATCGCGCGCGAGCCGATGAAATCCTACCTGCGTTCGGCGGCAGGCCTCATCAAGCAATATGCCTGGGCCTTTCCGGCCTTCAAGAAACCAGCAGGTGTCAGCAACCCGATGCAGCTTGACCTGCGCAGCCTGTCCAAAGACGAGATGGAAGGGATCCTCGAATTCGCGTTCCTGCGCTATTTTGATGATTCCGGCCTTTTCGGGACCATTGAAGATGCCCTCATGCGGGTCGAGCAACTCAAGCGCATCGGCGTCGATGAGATCGCTTGCCTGATCGACTATGGCATCAGCGCCGATCAGGTGCTGGACGGGCTGAAACCACTGGCCACGGTTGTGGCGCAGGCAAACCTTGCCGATACGTTGGCCGAGGACGATTTCTCGCTCGCCGCTCAGATCGTCCGGCATGGCGTGACGCATCTGCAATGCACGCCCTCGATGGCGCGCATGCTGGCCACCAATGACGAGGCGCGGATCGCACTGGCCGGGGTGAAACAGCTTCTGATCGGGGGCGAGGCGCTGCCCGGCGCTCTGGTCGCAGATCTGCAACGGGCCACCAGGGCGCGGATCGAGAACATGTACGGCCCGACCGAAACGACGATCTGGTCCACCACCCAGCCGGCCACCGGCGATCGGGCGGTCACGGGCATTGGCACGCCGATCGCCAACACGCAGGTCCATGTCCTTGACGAAACCCTTGCGCCCCTGCCCGTCGGCGTCGCGGGCGAGCTTTTCATCGGCGGGGCGGGCGTCGCGCGCGGGTATTGGCAGCGCCCCGACCTGACGGCCGACAGGTTCATCCCCGATCCGCTCCGCCCGGGCGGGCGTCTTTACCGGACGGGCGACCTTGTCCGCTGGCGTGCGGATGGAACGCTCGATTTCCTTGGCCGCGCCGATCACCAGATCAAGCTGCGCGGCTACCGGATCGAACTGGGCGAGATCGAGGCCGCAATGGAGGCCGACCCCGCCGTCACCGCCGCTGTCGTCATCCCGCGTGAGGATGTGCCCGGGCTGGTGCAGCTTGTGGGCTACTACACCGGCGCGGGCGTGGACGAGGGGGCGCTGCGTGCCGGGCTGCAGGCGCGGCTGCCCGAACACATGGTGCCTGCGCGCTTCATGGCACTGGCCGCCTTTCCGCTGACGCCCAACAAGAAGGTGGACCGCAAGGCGCTTCCCGCGCCGTCCGACCGTCCCGGGGCCGCGGCACCGGCCGACCAGCCGAAGACCGGATCAGAAGGCCGGATCGCTGCGATATGGACGCGGATCCTTGGGGTGGCGCAGATCGGCCCGCGCGACAGTTTCTTCGATCTGGGCGGGCACAGCCTGCTTGCCGTCCAGGCACATCGCGACATCCGCGAGGCCCTGGCCGTGCCCGCGCTGTCGATCACCGACATCTTCCGCTTTCCGACGCTGGCCGCACTTGCCGGGCGGGTCGATGCCCTCGTCGGACCGGGCACCCAGGGCACCGAGGCCAGCCGACCCGCGCCAGAGGCCGCCGCAGCCGAAACCGGAAGCCAACCCCCCTCAGACCGCGCCGCGGCGCGGGCCGATGCGATGGCCCGGCGGCGCGACCTGCGGGCGCGTCGCCGCGGCGCGGGCTGACCCTGCAATGCGCGCAGAGCTGCTCGCCGCCGCAAGGGGGCTTGCGGGCGGGCAGGTCACCGTCGCCGGCGGCCCGATCGCGGCGCTCCAGCAACCGCTCCTGCCGGGCGAGGCCGAGCTTGTCCACCGGGCCGTGCAGTCCCGTCGCGACAGCTTCGCCGCCGGCCGCTGCGCCGCTCGCGCCGCGCTCGCCGCACTTGGCCAACCGCCCGGCCCGATCCTGCGCGGGGCGCATGGCGCGCCGCTCTGGCCCGAGGGCATCGTCGGCAGCATCACCCACAGCGCCGTCCTTTGCCTTGCCGTGGCTGCCCGGCGCGCGGACAGTGCGGGGCTTGGGGTCGACATCGAACCGGACCGCGTCCTGCCGCCCGGGATCATCGCCGAGATCGTCACCCCCGAGGACGACGCGGCACAGAACCCCGCCGCACCCCTGCGCATCTTTTCGGCCAAGGAAGCGGTCTACAAGGCACAATATCCGCTCAGCGGCCGCGTGATCGGCTTTGACGCCGTCAGCATCCGGTTTTGCCCCTCCGGCTTTGTCGCGACTTGGCGCGAGGACTGCCCACCGTTTCAGAGGGGCCGGACCATCGCGGGACGCCAGACTGTCACCTGCGGCCATGTCCTGTCGCTGGTCATCCTGCCGGCGTGATGCACCCTGCAATCATGGCGAAAAAGTGGCGGGGATTTCGCCCCCGGAAACACCGCGTTTCGGCAACACCGGGCCAACGCACCGGCTATTGAGTCGCTTGATGGTTGGCAAAGGGTTATTGTGGCAACCGGATGGCCAGTCTGCGGCACGCGGACTGTCATGCATGCGCCGACAGGACAGATCCGCCGGATACGTCGGCCAGAGGGAGATCGAGGATGGGACCCATCGCTTCGGCATCCGAGCTACGGGACGCGCTGCGCAGGCGCGCCTGGATCATTGCGCTTGTCCTCTTGACCGGCATGCCCGCGATGCTGTGGATCGTCTGGAACCTGCCCCGGATGTACGAGGCGACCGGCGTCATCCAGATCGAGGCCCCGGTCATTCCAGATGCCGTGGCGGGGCCGCTGGGCGGCAATTCTGCCAATCACCAGCTTGACCTGATCCAGCAGAAGATGTTCGCGCGGGACAATATCGTCTCGATCATCGAGACCTTCGACCTGTTCCCGTCCGACATGCCGATGCAGGAACAGATCGGGCTTCTGCGACAGGCGATCACCGTGGTGCGGCTTGTCGATCCGGCCCAGAGCTGGCGGCCCGACGTTCAGCCGCTGGGCCTGTCGATCACCACCCGGCTTGGAGATCCCGAACAGGTGGCGGACGTCACCAATGCCCTGCTCGAAGGTATCATGGACGAGGCAAGGCGCCGGTCCGAAGGTCGGGCGACCGTGACCCTTGACTTCATGACCGCGGAAGAGGCGCGGGTCGCCTCCGACGTGACCGCGGTCGAGGCCGAGATCGCCAGGTTCCGCGAGGTCAATGTCGATTCGCTGCCCGAGATCACCGGCGAACAAAGATCGCGGCTGAACACGCTGACCGATGCGCTGATCGGCATCGAACGCGAAATCATCGCGCTTCAGACCGCAACAGACAGACTGCGCGTCGAGGATGCGGCCCGCCAGCTCGAGCAGTTGACGCAGCAACGGGCCCTGATTGCCGCAAGCGTCGCTGCGACCGAGGCAGCCCTTGCCGCCGCGCCCGCCGTCGAACGCGAGCTGGGCGCCCTGAACCGCACGCTCGATCTGCTCGAGACGGAGCTTGCGGTCCTGACCGCCCGCCGGACCGAGGCGGCGATGAACCAGTTGATCGAAAGTCAGGATCAGGCGCAGCGGTTCGAGATCCTGGAACGCGCGCTGGTGCCCGACTATCCGGTCTCGACCAGCCGCAGGAAGCTGGCGCTGGCGGGCGCGGTGGCCGTGACGGGACTTGCCTTAGGGGTTGCGCTGCTGATCGAGTTTCTGAGTCCCCGTATCAGGACGGCAGAGCAGATGCAGCGGCATCTGGGGGTCAATCCGGTCATCGTGATCCCCGTCCTGCGCAGGCCGGGCCTGCTGCGCCGCCGCAATCTGACGCTCGCCGCCTTGCTGCTGGGGCTTGGTGCGGCCATCTGGGGGCTTCTGGCAACGGGCGGCAGAACGCTGGCCGACCTGATCGGATCGCTGATGCCACGTCAGGCGGGCCCCGCGCGAAACGTTCCGGGGGAATGACCCGTCAGTAAGCGTATTCGGCGATACTGACCCCATCGGCCTTGTTCAGGATCACGCCGACGACGGGTTTGTCCTCTCCGATCCGGCGGACCGTCTCCTTCATCTCGCGCGGCGTGGTCAGGCCACCGCCGGCGACAAGAAGCACACAATCCATATGCGGACGAAAGGCGATCACATCGTCCTGCGCCAAAGCGGGCGGCAGGTCATGGAGGATCACATCCGGGCGCAGATCCTTTTCCATCCGTTCAAGCACCCGTGCGGTGCGGTCTTCTTGAAACAGCTCGGCCGCATAGGCCTCGGCCCGATGGTTCAGGCCAAGCGCGAGGTTTGCACCGATCCTGAGATCGTTCGGCCCAACCTTCCGCAGGATCGCCTCGGCCGGGATCTCTTCACGCAGGAAATCGCCCATCGTGCGGTCGACCTTCAGCCCTAGGTAACCGGCCAGCGAAGGGTTGCGCAGATCCATGTCCATCAGGATCGTACGGCAATTGTCATAGCGCGACAGGGCGATCGCAAGGTTGATTGCGGTGAAGGTCTTGCCGCAGCCCTTGGTGGGCGAGGTGATGCCGACCCGTCTCCAGCCCTTTTCGGCAAGCGCCTGCAAAAGTCGGCTGCGCAGGACGTCGAAGGCCCCATGCGCCGGATCGGTGCGCGCGGCGGTGATGACAAGGTTGCGCGCAAGCACGACCGGATCGACCGAAACGGACCCGAGGCCACCCCAAAGATCGACGATCCGGGGCAGATCGCCGGCGGTTTGCCCCGGCGATTGCGCCGAGGCCATCCTGGTCGATGTGGCCCCTGCATCTGCGGGCCGATCCGGCATTGCCTCCGAACCGGGGGATCGGGCAGGTGGACGGGCACTGTCCTGCCGGGTGGCGGACCGCGCCTGTATCTTGGCCGGGGGACTTGCGACCTGCCCGTCCTCGCCGGACTCCTCAAGCCGCTCGATCTCGCTCAGAAGGCGCGCGCGCGTTCTGGGGTCAAGCCGTGACGGCTGTGGTTTGCGGTCCCGAGGGTCGTTCATCTTCCGCTTTCTGGCCGGGCAAAGGTGTGCTCCTGCATGGTCTAGACACGACAATCTTGGCCAAATTACGCCATTGGTTCTGCAGGGCGGCATCGGCCGGCCCCTCGGTTCCTGCACATACGGGCCGTTCGCCCCCCCTGTTGCGTCACTTGTACTCGATCAGGCGCCGTTCAAGGCCGAACAGGCGCCGGATGTGAAAGCGCAGCATGCCCTGCACGTTCGGAAGCTTCGACAAGGTCAGGAATCCGGCCTGAAACAGGGCCTGCCGTGCCGCCATGCCCTGTTCGTGCAGACCTTTCGCCGTCCGCGCCCATGAGGCGGCATAGCCCAGCGCGACCAGAGCCACGATCCACGGCGCGCCGCCCGCCAGCGCAACCAGCGCGACAAGCGGCAATAGCCCGCCATAGACCCAGGCCCGCAGACACTCCTTGCGGAAATGGTCCGGCACCATGCCGCCCACTTCGGCAAAACCATGGCCGGCCCGTTCGGCCCGCCGCCACCATTCGGACAGCCGTGTCATGGCGATATCGTGATGCGTCATCACCACGGGCAGGCGGTGCACGCCATGGCCATGCGCGGCCACACGAAGGCAGAATTCCTCGTCCTCGGAACAGATGATCCCACCGTCGAAACCACCGAGCGCCGCAAACACATCGGCCCGCACCATCATGTCGCCGCCGCAGGCGCGGATATCGCCCGCGGGGCGGTGCCATTCCCATTCGGCCATCCGGTGAAAGATGTTGCGCTCGGGCGCGATCTCGGTCCGCCAGCCGGTCACGATGCCAAGCTCGGGCCGCTCGGCCAGCGTACGGGCGGCGGTGGCGATCCAGCCGGGCGCGATCCGGCAATCGCCGTCCACGAACTGCACCGCATCCAGCGGCCCGCCCTCGGCCAGCGCCGCAAAGCCCGCATTACGCGCGCGCGCTGCGGTGAAAGGCCGGTCGCGGTCAAGCTCGACCACCCTGACCCCCATCGTGCGGGCCATCGCGACGCTGTCGTCGGTCGAGCCGGAATCGACATAGACGATCGGCTCGACCTCGCCCCTCAGGCTTTCAAGACAGGCCCGCAGCCTTGCCCCTTCGTTCCGGCCGATGGCAACGGCACCGATCTTCATGAGGGCCGCACCCCTGGCCGCACCCCGCCCGCGCGGACCGACAGGATCAGCACCGCCAGCCAGGCCGCCTCGGTCGCTGCATCGAAATCGCGTTCGACACGGGCGCGGCCAGCCTCGCCCATGCGGCGGGCGGTGGCGGGGCTTCCGGTCACCTCGAGAAGCGCCAGCGCCAGCGCCTCGGCATTGCCGGGCGGGACCAGCCGCCCGCTGACGCCGTCCTCGACCAGGTCCGGGACACCGTCGACCCGCACCGCCACCACCGGCAGCCGCGCGGCCATCGCCTCGACCATAGGCATAGACAGGCCCCCCGTCAGGCCCGGCAGGACAAAGGCATCGGCCCCGGCCAGCAGCGCAGGCAGATCCGCGTCGGACCTGTAACCGGCGAAGGTGACATCCACCCCCAGAGCCTGCGCAAGCGCCTCGAGCCTGGCCCGCTCCGACCCCTCGCCCACCAGCGTCAGCCGCAGCGGGGCGCGCGCGCTCCGGATGGCGGCCAGCGCCTCGATCAGGTCCGTCAGGCCGTGGGCGGGCATCAGCCGCCCGACATGGACCAGCCCGCCCGCCCCCCGCCGAGGGGCAGGCACGTGCCGGGCGGGATCGACGCCGGGATGGACGATATGCAGCCTGTCCCAATGCGCCGCATCCGAAAACAGCATCGCCTGCGACCGGGCGGCATGGCTGGCGCAGGCAACAAAGGCGGCACGGGCAATCTTTTCGTCCAGACGCCAGCGGGCGGGTGCGGTGCGGGTGTCGGGGCCGTCAAGCGCAAGGCTGAACGGAATGCCCGCCATCCGGGCGGCCAGCATCGCGATGGTGCCGCCTTCGGCCGCGTCATGGCTTTGCAGATGGACCGCACCGCGCGCGGCCAGCCAATCCGCCAGCACCACCGCCCGCAGCAGGCACCCCAGGTTGTAAAGCCGCCCGCGCATCCCGCCCGGCCCGGTCCGCCAGGCAAGGGCCAGCGCGCCCAGCCACCCCCTGAGATTGCCCAGCGCGCGGCGATGCGCGCGGAGCAGACAACGTGGGCGGCGCGCGGCCTCGCGCAGGTGAAAGGTCCCGGCGGCGGCCTCTGCCAGCCCCGGCTCGGCCAGATGTTCGGGGCCTGTGCGGCGAAGCGTACAGGTCTCGACCGCAAGGCCAAGCGCGCGCAGGGCCGCGACCTCGCGCAGAATGAACAACTCGTCCAGGCGGGGGTATTCCCCGGCCAGACAGACGAGCGGCCCCGGAAGGGCATCCGTGGCGGCGCCGGTCATGTTCCCCGCCATTCCGGCAGACCGCCCAAGCCGACCGGGGGGATCAGCAGGGCCATGGCATCGGCTCCATCGGCGCGGCGGGCCGGGTCGCGGTCATGCGCGCCGATCAAACTCACCCCACCCATGCGCTGCCCTCGTTCAAGGTCATGCCCTCTCATCCCCGGACCACAAGAGGATGGCAACAGTTTGTCGCCCATGCACGTCTTTCCTTGCCCCCCGCCGCGCGGCAAGGAAAGGTCGGGCAACGAAGCGGCCCACATGGCCGGTGCAGAAGAGGCGACAGGTGCAGTTCCAGACCGGACCAGCGGATGACCGCGCCTCGATCACCGTGACCTGCCCCACGCGCACGGGCCTTCTGTCCGAGGTCGACCGGCGGCTGCGCGCGGGCGAGGGGTTCGCACTGGCCACGCTGAACCTGGACCATCTGGTCAAGCTTGACGGATCGGCCGCTTTCCGGCGCGCCTATCTGGCGCAGGATCTGGTGACGGCCGACGGCAATCCCGTCACCTGGATGGCCCGTGCCGCCGGACAGCGGGTCGAGCTTCTGCCCGGTGCGGACCTTGTCCTGCCGCTGGCCCGGCTGGCGGCAGAGGCGGGGCGCAAGGTCGCGCTGGTCGGCACGACCGACGACAGCCTTGCCCGCGCGGCAAAGGCCCTGCGGCAGGCGGTGCCGGGGCTGCAGATCGCGCATCTGCACGCCCCGCCGATGGGCTTCGACCCGGACAGCGAAAAGGCCGAGGCGCTGCTGACGGGGCTCGGGGCTGCGGGGATCGGGCTGTGCTACCTCGCGCTGGGTGCGCCCAAGCAGGAGATCCTTGCCGCACGCGGACGCCTGCTTGCGCCGGGGGTGGGCTTTGCCAGCATCGGGGCGGGGCTCGATTTCCTGTCGGGCCACCAGCGACGCGCGCCGCTCTGGGTGCGGCGGATGCAGATGGAATGGCTCTGGCGCGCCGCCACCCAGCCCCGCCGCCTTGCGATGCGCTACCTGCGGGCGGGGCTGGTGTTGCCGGGGCATATGCTGCGGGCGTGGCGGCAGAGGGGGTAGGGGGTGGGGCTTTGCGGGATGGAGGGGACGGTCAGCCTCACCGTTCCTTAGCGGGAAAACTTTCCGGTTTGTGGAGATACTCACAAGGGCGCGAAGACTTTTTCAGCAGCCTGCCAACGGGCGGGCAGGCTCGCCCACTAGCACCGGGGCCGCCGCTCAACGAGATTTCGATCAGGGCTTGCGGAAGAAAAACTCGATGAAGCGGTGCTCGTGCGTCCCGACCGTGACGATTAGATCGTCTCCGATCCTCGAGAGGACATCGACATAGTCACGGTAAAGCGCGAGCGGCACATGAACAAAGAACGAGGTTTCAGGATGTCCCGGTGGATCGGCAGTACAGATGAAGACCCTGTCGAGCGCGGTTCTG
This sequence comes from Rubellimicrobium sp., assembly GCA_020832515.1. GTDB lineage: Bacteria > Pseudomonadota > Alphaproteobacteria > Rhodobacterales > Rhodobacteraceae > JAFIEN01. The sequence continues at coordinate 19,290 of JAFIEN010000005.1, forward strand.
AAGATGATCACCAGCGTATAGTCGCCTGCTTTGCCTTTGGCCGAAAGGTCGAATACGATCTCGAAATCGCCGGTCTCCGGAGGCTGTGGCGCCAAGCATGAATTGTCCGAGTTCCGGCCATAAAGCCCGCCGATCCGCATCCGGAAATCACTCATATCCAAACCTCCCGAAGGCGGCACCTGACCCGACGTTCCCCAAGTAGCATGCCGCCTGAGGTGAAGATCGGCTGACTCTGGTCGAGTAACAAGCCTTTTTCGCGCCAAGCGGCCTCTGCCGTCGGGTGGGTTGCTGGGACTGGGCTGATCAGACCGGGAAGCCGCCATTTTCTGTCCCGGCGGCAGTGTTTTTCAGCGCAGCGGGCAGACCTGTCCTGCCGCTTTCGTTCAGTTTGGATCTAGATCGCAGTCATGCGCGTAGCGGCGGCGCTGAGAGCAACTTACCGTCCGCTCGGCGCCCTCCACCACCCTTCGGTTTCCCACGCCCACCCTCACCCCACCCGCCGCGCGACGGGCATGGGTCGCAGGGCCAACCGGTCCACGATCCGCCGCTTGAGTGACCGGGGCGGCAGAAGCTCGTGGTCGCGCTCCCAGATCGTGCCGGTCAGGGTCGGGTCGCGCATCAGCGCCAGTGCCGCGCCCCAACTTGCGGCGACGGCGGGGTCCAGGCCCTCGGCCAGACCCATGTCCGTCGCCAGAACCCCCGGCATCCAGTCGTTGATGACGATGCGGGGGAAGCGGTCGCACAGATCGGCGATCAGCGCGCGGGTCAGGATGCGCGCGGCCCCCTTCGAGACGGAATAGGCCCCCGCCAGCGGGATCGGCGCGACATCGGCGAAGGTCGAGACATTGAGGATCCGCCCCTCGCCCCGCTCGACCATCCCGGGCAGGACGGCGGCGCAGCAGGCGACCATGCCACCCAGGTTGACGGCCACGGTTGACATGAAGCTTTCGGGCGTCTCCTCAAGGAAATCGCGGCGCGGATAGACGGCGGCATTGTTCACAAGGATCGTCACCGGCCCCAGATCGCGCGCCACCCGCGCCAGTGCCGCGGCCACGCCTGACGGATCGGCCACATCCGCGGGCAGGGCCAGGAACCCCGCCCCGGCAAGTGCCGCCGTGCCCTGCAGCGCCGCTTCCCGCCGGCCCAGCCCCGCGACGCGCACCCCCTGGCGGCAAAGCTCCACCGCCAGCGCCCGGCCCAGCCCGCTGCCCGCCCCCGTCACCACCGCGACCTCAGCCATGTCGTGCCTCCAGAATGCCGTCGGCCACCCGCAGGGCATTGGCCGCGATGGTCAGGCTTGGGTTCACCCCCATCGAACTGGGAAAGACCGACGCATCCGTCACCCACAGATTGCCGATCCCATGCGCCCGGCAACCGGCATCGACCACCGAAGTGGAAGGATCGTGCCCCATCCGCAGCGTGCCGCAGGCATGGCCCAGGTTCGGCTCGGGCGCCGCATTGAGAAAGAGGATCCGTTGCCCCGGCAATGCCCGCCGCAGCAGCCGCCGGAACAGCCGCCGCCGCGCCAGAAGCTCGGCCGGGATGCGGTAGTCGATCATGATGCGGCCGGGCCGGTCAGGATCTGGCATGACGCGGTTGTCGGGCAGGGGCAGGTCCTCGATCAGGCCGACGAAGATCTTGGCCCGCCCCAGAACCCGCGCCGCGATCCCGGCCGGAAGCCGCGCCGCCTCGCGCCAGATGCGCCCACGGGTCAGTGCATGCCGATCCAGCTGCAGGCGCAGCGCGTGCAGGATATTGTCATGCCCGGCATTCAAGCCCAGCGCCTGCACCATGCCCAGCCGCTGCCCTTGCGCGACGTAAAGATCACGAAAACCGATGGCCTTGGCCGGCGCATCATCCGCCGCCGCGGCCCGGCCGGGGAAATAGGCGAAAAGCTCGTTGAGGTGAAACATCAGGTTGCGCCCCACCATCCCGCTGCGATTGGCGACGCCATCGGGCCAGTCCGCCCCCGCCGAGGCAAGCAGAAGGCGCGGCGAGAAAAGCGCACCGCCTGCGAGGATCACCCTCTCGGCCGGGATCACGCGGGTGATGCCGTGCTGCCGGACCTCGACCCCGCTTGCCCGGTCGGGCCCCATGATCAGGCGCACCGCTTCGGCCCCCGCCAGAAGCGTCGCCCGCCCGGTGGCCAGCGCAGGCTCCACACCGGCCGAGCGTCCGTCCTTCTTGCAACTGCGGGGGCATTTTCGCCCCACACAGCCAAGGCAGCCCGCCTGCCCGCCAACCCCGCTGTGAAGCCGGTAGGGATGCAGGCCCCCCGCCGCCATCCGACGCATGATCGCCTCTTCGTCCGGCGGCAAGGGCGGGGGCCTGCGCAGGGCGGGGCACGGATGCTCGGAGAGCGGATCGGGCGTGCCGGTCAGTTCCAGCAGGTCTTGCGCGGCATCGAACCAGGGCAGCATCCCGGCAAAGCTGATCGGCCAGCCGCCCGAGGGATGCGGCGTGTCGGCGCTGTGGTCAAGGTCGTGCGGCTCGGGCCGTTCCAGCGTCGCCGCGTAGAACACCGAAGTGCCCCCCACGCCCGCGCCTACCGGCAGGAAGGCCGAGCTTTCCCGCCCGTCAAGGCGCAGCCTGACCGGGTCGGGCCAGAAGCCGCGCAAGAGCCGCGCATGTGCCTCATGGATGTCATCGGCAAGGCTGGTTTCCTCGCGGCGATAGCCCTCCGGTCCCTTCTCGATGAACAGGACCCGCATCCCGGCTTCGGCCAGCCTGCGCCCCGCCAGACCGCCCCCCATGCCGGTGCCGATCACGACCGCGTCCCAGGGGCCCTCGATCGCCCCGCTCACGGCCATGCGCCTTTGTCAGGCCTTGGTGATGCTGGTGATGCGCCGGGCAAGCCGCGGCCCGCGCAAGCCTGTGCCGCCCGGGGGCCAAGGTGCCGATCGGGGGAAAGGACCGAAGTCCCGGTCTGAGGGATGCCGAGGCTGTCGGAAATGGGGTTGTCCTGCCGTGCTGTGCTGGCCGACAGGTTATGCGGGAAAGCGGCGGCACTGGGAAGGGTCCGGGACAGGATCGTGGCAAGGCGCAGGCCGGACCGCCCGAACGTGCGGGGCTGGATTCGCCGCCTGCCTTGGCGTATGTGCCGCCCATGCAAGCAAGACCGGACACCGGCCTGCCCTTCATGAAGATGCACGGGCTGGGCAACGACTTCGTCGTGATCGACGCGCGCGGGGAAAATGCGCCGCGCGTCACGCCCGCGCTTGCCCGGCGGCTCTCCGACCGGCACCGGGGCGTGGGCTTCGACCAGTTGGCCGTGATCGAGGATCCTGCGGGCGCCGACCTGCACCTGACATTCCTCAATGCCGACGGCTCTGCCTCGGCGGCCTGTGGCAACGCCACCCGCTGCATCGCGCGGTTCGAGATGGATCGCACCGGCGCCGATACCTTGCGGATCACGACCGACCGGGGCGTCCTTCATGCGATCGACGCAGGGAACGGCCTGACTTCGGTCAACATGGGCCATCCCCGCACCGAATGGGCCGACATCCCGCTGGCCGAGGCGGAAGACACGCTACACCTGCCCATTCCCGGCGATCCTGTCGCCACCTCGATGGGCAATCCCCATTGCACCTTCTTCGTGCCCGATGTGGCGGCGGTGGACCTAGCGTCCTTCGGCCCCGCCCATGAACACCACCCGCTGTTCCCCGAACGCACCAATGTGCAGGTCGTGCAGGTCCTCGACCCTACCCGCCTGCGGATGCGCGTCTGGGAACGCGGGACGGGGATCACGCTTGCCTCGGGCTCGTCCTCCTGCGCGGTGGCGGTGGCGGCGGTGCGGCGGGGGCTGGCGGCGAAGATCGTCACCGTGATCCTCGACGGCGGCGAGATCGAGGTTTCATGGCGCGACGATGGCGTCTGGATGACCGGGCCCACGATGCATGTCTTCGACGGCGTCCTGACGCCCGCCTTTCTGGCTGCGCTCTGATGGACCGCCGCGCCCCCGTCTTCGCCACGCTCGGCTGCCGCCTCAACACCTATGAAACCGAGGCGATGAAGGACCTTGCCACCCGCGCGGGCGTCTCGGACGCGGTCGTGGTCAACACCTGCGCGGTGACGGCCGAGGCCGTGCGCAAGGCCCGGCAGGAAATCCGCCGACTGCGCCGCGCGCACCCCACGGCGAAGATCGTCGTCACCGGCTGCGCCGCCCAGACCGAACCCGCGACCTTCGCCGCCATGCCCGAGGTCGATCTGGTCATCGGCAATGCCGAGAAGATGGACCCCGCCACCTGGGCCCGCCTGACCCCCGACCTGATCGGCGCGACGGAACCCGTACAGGTCGACGACATCATGTCGGTGACGGAGACCGCCGGCCACCTGATCGACGGCTTCGGCACAAGGTCCCGCGCCTATGTGCAGGTCCAGAACGGCTGCGACCATCGCTGCACCTTCTGCATCATCCCCTTTGGGCGCGGCAATTCCCGCTCCGTCCCCGCGGGGGTGGTGGTGGACCAGATCACCCGGCTGGTCGATCGCGGCTATCACGAGGTCGTGCTGACGGGCGTCGACCTCACCTCATGGGGCGCCGATCTGCCCGCCGCGCCCCGCCTTGGCGATCTGGTGCTGCGCATCCTGCGACTGGTGCCCGGCCTGCCGCGCCTGCGCATCAGCAGCATCGATTCGATCGAGGCGGATGACGCGCTGATGCAGGCCATCGCCACCGAACCCCGGCTGATGCCGCATCTGCACCTCAGCCTGCAGGCGGGCAATGACCTGATCCTCAAGCGGATGAAACGCCGCCACCTGCGCGACGATGCGATCCGCTTCTGCGAAGAGGCGCGCCGCCTGCGCCCCGACATGACCTTCGGCGCCGACATCATCGCAGGCTTCCCGACCGAGACGGAGGCGATGTTCGACGACAGCCTTGCCCTTGTCGCCGACTGCGACCTGACCTGGCTGCATGTCTTTCCCTATTCGCCCCGCGAGGGCACCCCCGCCGCGCGGATGCCGCAGGTGGGTGGCGCCGCAATCCGCGACCGCGCCGCCCGCCTGCGCGCGGCAGGCGCGACGCAGGTCGCCCGCCACCTAGCCGCGCAGGTCGGCCGCAGCCACCGCATCCTGATGGAAGCCCCCCGCATGGGCCGGACCGAACAATTCACCGAAGTGCGTTTCGCCAAGGACCGGCCCGAGGGGCAGATCGTCACCGCCACCATCACCGGGCAGACCGAGACGGCGCTTCTGGCCTGACTGCTGTTGCGTTGTTCCACAGATACGCAAGACAACACCGCAACCCGCGCCACGCGCGATATCCGGGGATCCCGCGATGCACCCCAACCCCGCCTTCCGCCAGACACCCGAGGCACGCAACCTTGCCCTCGCGCGCGACCGCGCCTTCGGGATCCTCTGCCTGAACGGCACGGACGGCCCGCTTCTGTCGCATGTGCCGTTCCTTCTGTCGGAAGACGGCCGGACCGCTGACCTGCATCTTGTCCGCTCGGGCCCCGTCGCCCGCGCGCTGGCCACGCCGCAGCCTGCCGTGATCGCCATCAGCGGGCCGGACGGATATGTCTCGCCCGACTGGTACGGGCTCGAGGATCAGGTCCCGACCTGGAACTACGTCGCCATCCACCTGCGCGGAACGCTTGCGCTTTTGCCCGGCGAGGCGATGCGCCCCATGCTCGATCACCAGTCCGCCCATTTCGAGGCGCGCCTCGCCCCCAAGCCGCCCTGGACCACGGCCAAGATGCCGCCCGACCTGATGGAGCGGATGATGCGCCAGATCGTGCCCGCCCGGCTGACCATCGCCACGGTCGACGGCACCTGGAAGCTGAGCCAGAACAAGCCCGATGCCGCCCGCGAACGCGCCGCGCGACAGATGGCCGGCGCCCATGTCCGCAGCGACTGCGCGCTTCTGTCCGCGCTGATGCTTGCGCCGACCGACCATGAAACCGAAGCCGATGTCCGAAAGGCCCCCACATGAAACTCCTCATGTCGCCCCTGTCGCCCTATGCCCGCAAGGTCCGCGTCCTGTTGCGCGAGACCAGCCAGCTTGATGCGGTTCAGGAGGTCAGCGTCAGCACCTCGCCCCTGGCCAGCGACCCGGTCGTCGTGGTCGCAAATCCGACGGGCCGCGTACCCGCCCTGATCCGGGACGATGGTCCGGCGATCCATGACAGCCGGGTCATCACCCGCTTCCTCGACGCCCGCGCGGGCGGCGCGCTGTACCCCGAAGACAGTCTGTGGGAGGTCCTCACGCTTGAGGCCACCGCCGAGGGGATCCTCGATTCGGCATTGATCCTGACCTACGAGGGCCGGTTCCGCAGCCCCGAACAGCAATCGCCCGAATGGCTGGACGCCCATTGGGCCAAGATCGCAAGGGCGGTTTCCGCGCTCGAGGACCAGTGGCTGGCGCTGCTCGACGGCCCGCTGACGATGGGGCACATCGCCACCGGCTGTGCGCTGGCCTATCTGGATTTCCGGCATGATGCGCGGGGCTGGCGCAAGGGGCACGACCGCCTTGCAGCATGGGCGGACGCATTCGCCGCGCGGCCCGGCATGGCAGAAACCCGGCCCGGTTAGGCCTTGGCCGCCGCAGCAAGATGTCAGAAGTTGAAGCTGACCCCGACGTTCAGCGCATTCGTCACGATATTCGTCTCGAGCGTGCCACCGGAATCGAGATTTGCACTGTTGATCGAATAGGTGCCCTTGTACTCGCCAAACACCGACCAGCTGTCGTTGATCGGAATGCTCGCCCCGGCGATCCACGTCGCGGCGGGACCGGTCAGCTGGTAGCCGAACGTCTCGGGCTGGCCCGGTCCGGTCACCTCCACATGGGGAAAGGAAACGCCAAGCCCGGCACCGACATAGGGTGTGATGTTGCCGAAGGCATCGGGCCAACGGCGCATCGCATTGACCGTGATGATGTTCAGCCCGTCGGTGAACTCAAGCCGCTGCAGGCCCGAGGCGGCCAGCGTGGCATCGTCGGCATAGACCTTGGCATGCACGAAATCGACGCCCAGCCCGAAGGTCGGGTTCTGCCACCAGGTTGCGCGGAGGCCGTAATAGGGGGGCATCTCGAACGAGCGTCCCTCCCAACCGGCCGTGAAGGACGACGCAACCCCGGCCCCGGCCAGCGCGGCATCGTCGATCTCGACGTTGGAATGCGGCGCGGTCTGCCAGCCACCGTAGACGCTGAGTTCGATCTCGGCTGCGGCGGCAATGGGGGCGCTGGCCGCAACTGCCGCGACCACGACCCGGATGGACCTGATTGCCCGCTGGAACATGCGCACTCCTGCCGCCTGAACTTTATGATAATCACTTGCCCCCGCTCCGACAACCGCCAGTCCGATCACCAGCGCGAGAAACACCTGCCGCGTCCTCGTTCTGCGCCAGAATGCCACAGAGGATTGATCGCCCGGCGATCTTGCCCATTTCCTGCGCTACGGTCAGGCCTAGGGTCCGTCGTCCCTGTCCTGCGCCCTATTGTCCGCTGGACGCACCCGTCCTGTCTGGATAAACAGCGAAAAGTTGAGGTGCGTTCAAGCTGCACCCCTCAATATGTCAAGTCGGGTCGCCTTGCGGCCAGTCCGAGGAGCACAGCTCCGAGGCCCAACGGAGTGAACTTGCTCATGTCGCATGCAGAAGACGCCAACGGCACACGGCGCGACTTCATCTACTATGCCACGGCCGGCGCCGGGGCGGTGGTGGCGGGCGCAGCCGTCTGGCCACTGGTCAATCAGATGAATCCTTCGGCCGATGTCGTGGCCCTGTCCTCGATCCGCGTGGACGTCGGCGGAGTTGGACCGGGCACCCAGCTGACCGTGCTGTGGCAGGGCAAGCCCGTCTTCATTCGCCACCGGACCGAAGAGGAAATCGAGGCGGCGCGCGCCATCGACGTGTCGTCCCTTCCCGACCGGCTGGCCCGCAACGGCAACCTGCCCCCCAACACCCCCGCCAACGACGAGAATCGCGCGCTTGACGAAGACGGCATGTGGCTGGTGCAGATGGGCGTCTGCACCCACCTTGGCTGTGTGCCGCTGGGCGATGGTGCCGGCGATCACAACGGGTGGTTCTGCCCCTGCCACGGATCGCATTACGACAGCTCGGGCCGCATCCGCCGCGGTCCCGCGCCCGAGAACCTGCCCATCCCCGTCGCCGCCTTCGTCGACGACTCAACTATCGAGCTTGGTTAAGGAAAGAGACCCATGGCCGGTATTCCCCACGACCATTACGAACCCAAGACCCGCGGCGAGAAGTGGCTTGAAAGCCGTCTGCCCATCCTCGGGCTTCTGCATTCGACCCTGACGATCCCGACGCCGAAGAACCTGAACTGGATGTGGATCTGGGGCATCGTTCTGGTGTTCACGCTGCTGTTGCAGATCGTGACCGGCATCGTCCTCGTGATGCATTACGTGCCCCATGTCGACAAGGCCTTCGCCAGCGTCGAACATATCATGCGCAATGTGAACGGCGGGCACATGATCCGCTATTTCCACATGAACGGTGCGTCGCTCTTTTTCGTGGCGGTCTATCTGCACATCTTCCGGGGTCTCTATTACGGATCCTACAAGACCCCGCGCGAGGTGACGTGGATCATCGGGATGCTCATCTACATCCTGATGATGGGCACGGCCTTCATGGGCTATGTGCTGCCCTGGGGGCAGATGTCGTTCCACGGCACGGCGGTGATCACGGGCCTCTTCGGTGCCGTTCCTTTCATCGGCGAAGGGTTGCAGACCTGGCTGCTGGGCGCCTCGGCGGTGGGCCAGCCCGCGCTGAACCGGTTCTTCTCCCTGCACTATCTGCTGCCGTTCGTGATCCTTGGTCTGGTGATCGTGCATATCTGGGCGTTCCATTCGACCGGGAACAACAACCCGACCGGCGTGGAAGTGCGGCGGACATCGAAGGAAGAGGTCGAGAAGGATACCCTGCCCTTCTGGCCGTATTTCGTGATCAAGGATCTTTTCGCCCTTGCGGTGATCATGACGGTGTTCATGGCCATTGTCGGCTTCATGCCGAACTATCTGGGCCACCCCGACAACTACATTCCGGCCAATCCGCTGGCCACGCCCGCTCATATCGTCCCCGAATGGTATTTCCTGCCCTTCTATGCGATCCTGCGCGCCTTCGATCAGGATGTCTGGCTTGTGATCGCGGTGAACTGGCTGACCTTCGGGATCGTGGACGCCAAGTTCTTTGGCGTGCTGGCGATGTTCGGCGCGATCGTGGTGATGGCGCTGGCGCCGTGGCTTGATACCTCGTCCGTGCGCTCGGGCCGGTATCGGCCGATGTTCAAATACTGGTTCTGGCTGCTTGTCGTGACCTTCATCGTGCTGATGTGGGTCGGCGCGATGCCGGCCGACGGGATCTATCCGTATATCGCGCTCATCGCATCGACCTACTGGTTTGCGTACTTCCTGGTGATCCTGCCGCTCTTGGGCGTTCTGGAAAAGCCCGAGGTCCCGCCGAACACGATCGAAGAGGATTTCGTGAGCCATTACCATGAAGATGACGGCGTCGCCCCCGCAGCGACACCTGCCGAGTAAGGACGACAGACATGACCATGCGCTTCACACGCAGCTTCGGGCCGGTGCTTGCCCTTGCATTGGCAGCCGGCGCCGCCAATGCGGCTGGCGAGGCCCCGGAGGTGACCGACTTTCATTTTTCGTTCGAAGGGCCTTTCGGCAGCTACGACCGGATGCAGCTTCAGCGGGGCCTGCAAGTCTATACCGAGGTCTGCGCGGCATGCCACGGCCTTGAATACGTCGCCTTCCGCAACCTGTCCGAACCGGGCGGGCCGATGCTTCCGGAAGATCAGATGCGTGCTTATGCCGACGAGATCGAGGTGTGGGATCCGACCCTTTTCGACGGTGAAGGCGATTTCCGCCCGGCGACGCCCGCTGACCACTTTCCCCGGTCGTCCTTGTCGAACGCGCCCGATCTTAGCCTGATGGCCAAGGCGCGTGCGGGTTTCTCGGGTCCGTACGGGACGGGTCTGAACCAGCTGTTCCGGGGCATGGGCGGGCCGGAATACATCGCTTCGCTTCTGGCAGGTTATGAGGACGAACCCGATTGCGCCTTTGACGGCCCGCCCATGGACGGGTTCTACAACACGGTCTTCACCGCAGGCGGCTTCCCCGACAGCTGCAAATACGAGGATGGCACCCACAAGGTCCCCGGTAGCTGGATCGCCATGGCACCGCCGCTCTGGGGCGACGATGTCGATTTCATCGACGGCAGCCCCACGGATGTCGAATCCGTCGCGCAGGATGTCGCGGCCTTTCTGATGTGGACGGCCGAACCGAAGCTGAACCAGCGCAAGCAGGCGGGACTGACAGGGGTGATCTTCCTCACGATCCTGTCGGTGCTGCTTTACCTGACGAACAAGCGCATCTGGGCGCCGGTCAAGGGCAAGAAGATCGCCTGATCCCGGGGCCTTGGCTCAAGTCAAAGGGCGCAGCCGCCGGCTGCGCCCTTTTTCGTTGAACTTGTTCGCTGGCTGTCAGGCCCGCTTGCCCACCACCGCCGCCACGCCAAGCGCGCCCAGCACCTTGGCTTCGATATCGGCGGCATTCAGCCCTGCCACCGCATACATGTCGGCAGGCGAGGCCTGGTCGATGAAGGTATCCGGCAGAACCATCGACCGGTACCGCAGGCCGGTATCAAAGACCCCTTCCTCGGCCAGCAACTGCGCGACATGGCTGCCGAAGCCGCCGACCGCGCCTTCCTCGATCGTGATCAGCGCCTCATGGTTGCGGGCAAGGTCCAGGATCATCTCGCGGTCCAGCGGCTTGGCGAAGCGCGCATCGGCCACCGTGGGCCGCAGTCCCCGCGCCTCGAGCGCTTCGGCCGCGCGCATCACCTGCGCCAGGCGGGTGCCGAAGGACAGGATCGCGGCGCGTGCGCCCTCCTGCACGATCCGGCCCTTGCCGATCTCGAGCGGCTGGGGATCGGCGGGGATCTCGACCCCCACCCCTTCGCCCCGGGGAAAGCGAAAGGCGATCGGCCCCTCGTCATGGGCGGCAGCGGTGGCGACCATGCGCACCAGTTCGGCCTCGTCGGCGGCGGCCATGACCACGAAACCGGGCAGATTGGCCAGATAGGCGATGTCGAAGGCGCCCGCATGCGTGGCCCCGTCGGCCCCCACCAGCCCCGCCCTGTCGATGGCGAAACGCACCGGAAGGCGCTGGATCGCCACATCATGGACCACCTGGTCGTAACCACGCTGCAGGAAGGTCGAATAGATCGCGCAGAAGGGGCGCATCCCCCCGGCCGCCATCCCGGCGGCGAAGGTGACGGCATGCTGTTCGGCGATGCCCACGTCGAAACAGCGGCTTGTGTAACGCTCCATGAACCGCGACAGGCCCGTGCCATCGGGCATCGCCGCCGTCACCGCGACAATACGCGGGTCCTTCGCGGCTTCGGCGATCAGCGCATCGGCGAAGACATTGGTATAGCTGGGCGCGTTCGATTTTGTATTGGGCTGTTAGCCGGTCAGGACGTCGAACTTGCCCGTCGCATGGCCCTTGTCGCGCGCGCGTTCCGCCGGGGCATAGCCCTTGCCCTTCTTCGTCAGCGCATGGATCAGCACCGGCCCCGTCGCCCGCGCCTTGACGGTGCGCAGAACGGCCAGCAACTGTTCCATGTCGTGCCCGTCGATGGGGCCGATGTAGGAGAAGCCAAGCTCCTCGAAGAGCGTGCCCCCGACCGTCAGATGCTTGAGCGCATCCTTGGCCCGCCTTGCCCCTTCGCGGAAGGGTTCGGGCAGAAGCGACACAGCACCCTTGGCGGCCGCCTTCAACTCCTGAAACGGCTCGCCGGCGTAGAGGCGCGACAGGTAGGACGACATCGCCCCGACCGGGGGGGCGATGCTCATCTCGTTGTCGTTCAGGATGACGATCAGCCGCTTCTTCAGGTGCCCTGCGTTGTTCATCGCCTCATAGGCCATGCCCGCGCTCATCGCGCCATCGCCGATCACGGCGATACAGTCACCGATCCCGTGTTCGGGCGCGCCGCCCAGATCGCGGGCCACGGCAAAGCCAAGCGCCGCGCTGATCGAGGTCGAGCTATGGGCCGCCCCGAACGGGTCATAGGGGCTTTCCGAGCGCTTGGTGAAACCCGACAGGCCGTCCTTCATCCGCAGGGAGCGTATCCGGGCGCGCCGCCCGGTCAGGATCTTGTGGGGATAGCACTGGTGGCTGACATCCCAGATCAACCTGTCGCGCGGCGCATCAAAGACCGCGTGGAGCGCCACGGTCAGTTCCACCACGCCCAGCCCCGCACCAAGATGCCCGCCGGTGACGCTGACGGCGGAAATGGTCTCGGCCCGCAACTCGTCGGCCAGACGCAGGAGTTCAGGGTCTGACAGGCGCTTGAGGTCGGCAGGGCCTTGCACCCGGTCAAGAAGCGGGGTCACGGGGCGGTTGGTCATCGGGCGGGGCCTTGTTCAGTTCCGGCGCGCGATAACAAACCGGGCCGCATCGCGCAATGTTTCGGCCCTTTCACCGTAAGAGGATAGCGCGGCGCAGGCCTCGTCCACCAGAGCGGCGGCGCGGCGCTTCGCCTCATCCAGTCCGAGAAGAGAGACGAAGGTCGCCTTTCCCGCTCCGGCATCCTTGCCCACGGCCTTGCCGACCGTCGCGGCATCGCCTTCGACGTCAAGGATGTCGTCGGCGATCTGGAACGCGAGGCCCAGCTTGTCGCCATAGCTGCGCAAGGGGCCGGGATCGGCCCCCGCCATCAGCGCGCCTGCGGTGGCGGACCATGTGAGGAGCGCGCCGGTCTTGCCTGCCTGAAGGGCCGTGATCTGGTCCAGCGTCAGGGGATCGGTTGCGGTTTCGGCGGCGATGTCGGCGGCCTGCCCGCCGACCATGCCGAACAGCCCCGCCGCCTGCGCAAGGCTTGTCACCAGCGCCACGCGGGCCGCATCGGGGCAGCGCGCCTCGGCCACAAGGCCAAAGGCCAGTGTCTGCAGCGCGTCTCCGGCCAGAACGGCGGTTGCTTCGTCCCATTTGCGGTGAACGGTGGGCTGGCCCCGGCGCAGGTCGTCGTCGTCCATGCAGGGCAGGTCGTCATGGACCAGAGAATAGGCGTGCAGCGCCTCGATCGCGGCTGCGGCGGGGGCGGCGTCGTGGGCGGCGATCCCGTGCAGGGCCGCGCTTTCCAGCACAAGGAAGCCGCGCAACCCCTTGCCCCCCGCAAGCGCATAGCGCATCGCGGCGGCCAGATCGCCGGGGGCGTCACCGATGGCACCGGCGATCTGCGCGGCGACGGTGGCGCGCGCCGCCTCCATCGCGGCGGAAAGCCCGCCCGAAACCGTCATCCCGCGTCGAGCGGCTGGGTGCCGGTCGGCTGGCCTTCGGCATTCAGGGTGATGCGGGCGACCTTCTCCTCGGCCTCGGCCAGCTTGCGCTCGCACCGCGCCTTCAGCGCCGCGCCGCGTTCGTAAAGCGTGATCGATTCTTCCAGCGCCACATCGCCACGTTCCAGCCGTCCCACGACGCTTTCCAACTCGCGCAGGGCCTCTTCGAAGGTCATCTCCTCAACCGGCTTGTCGGTCATCCCCGCCCCTTCAACACGTTGACATGCGCCCGGGCCGATGCGGCCAGGGCCGCCAGATCATAACCGCCTTCCAGACAGGACACCACACGGCCGCCGCAATGCCGGTCGGCCAGATCACAGAGCCTGTCGGTGATCCATGCGAAGTCGGTCTCGTCCAGCATGAGATTGGCCAGCGGATCGGCCCGATGCCCGTCGAACCCGGCCGAGATCAGGATGAGTTCCGGGGCGAAGGCGTCGATCCTGGGCAGGACATGCGCCTCGTATGCGCTGCGGAATGCGGCGCCACCCGATCCGGGCGGCAGGGCGACGTTGATGACCGTGCCATGCGGGCCGGTATCGGAAGGCTCGCCCGTGCCGGGCCAGAGCGGCATCTGATGGGACGAGGCGAACAGGATGCGGG
>JAFIEN010000006.1 GCA_020832515.1 Rubellimicrobium sp.
GGCGGGGGGGGGCCCCCCCCCCCCCCCCCCACGCCCTGATCTTGCAATCCCGAAAGGCCCTCGCCTGCGATGACCGAAACCGCCGCACCTGCCCGGACCGATCAACCAGATGCGTCGGGCGCCCTGCGGCAGGGTCGATCGCGCTTCGGCGCCGAGGCGCGCCAGACGACTTTCGCGCTCTTGCTGGTGCTTCCGGTGGTGGCGCTGATCATGGGCCTGGTCGCCTACCCGTTCCTGTTCTCGATCTGGATTTCCTTTACCGACCGGGTAATCGGCGGCGGCGGGAATTTCATTGGTTTCGACAATTTCCGTTTCCTTGCGGGGTCTTCGCTGTTCAGCGCCGCGATCCGCAACACGATCACGATCGTCGTGGTGACCGGGGTGCTGAAACTGGTCATCGGTCTTGGCCTGGCACTCATCGTGCATCAGAAGATCCCGGCGCGCGGGTTTCTGCGCGCCTTTCTGATGTTGCCCTGGGCAATGCCTGCCTTTGTGGCTTTCCTGACGTGGCGGGTGCTGTATCAGCCCATCGGTGGCGGATTCAACCTGATCCTGACGCAGACGGGGCTATATCCCCACATCGTCGACTGGCTGGGCCAACGGTCCACCGCGATGCCGTCGGTGATCGTCGCATCCGTCTGGCGCGGTTTCCCGTTCTGGTTCATCAGCATTCTCGCCGCCCTGCAATCCATCCCGCGCGACCTCTACGAAGCCGCTCGTGTCGACGGCGCAACGCTGTGGCAGCAGTTCTGGACCGTCACCGTGCCGGGCATCAAGCAGGTGGTGATCGTGACGACGCTCTTGTCGTCGATCTGGACGGCCAATGCGTTCGAGCATGTCTGGTTGCTGACGCAAGGTGGGCCGTCGGATGCCACGATGGTGTTTCCGGTGCTGGCCTATCTTGGCATGCAGACCCAGCGGATAGGAGAGGCGGCAGCGGTTTCCGTCGCCATGCTGCCGGTGCTGGTGATCCTTGTTCTTGTTGCAACCACGCTGTTGCAGCGCGATGACGACAGATGACCGTGGTCCGATCCCCTGCGCAACTGCGCACCCGACCGCCGGTCCGCCCCGACGTGGCGCGCATCGTCAGCTACATCGTGCTGGCCATCGCGGCTTTGGCGATCCTGTTTCCGATCTACTGGATGATCATCACCTCGCTGAAACTCCCGCGCGAGATCTACCGCACCCCGGCGCTCTGGCCCTCGGTCTTTACGCTCGACAATTACCGCAACCTCATCAACGAAAAGCAGTTCCTGATCCCGATCCGGAATTCATTCGTGGTGGCGCTGACGGTCACGGTGATTTCGGTCTTCATATCGTCCTTCGCGGCCTATTCGCTGGTGCGGTTTCGCTACAGGTTCCGGGGGCTGATCGGGCGGATCATCCTGTTCGCCTATCTTACACCGACGTCGCTTCTGTTCATTCCACTCTCGATCCTGATGGCCCGGATGGGGATGAGCAATTCGCTCTACGGGCTGATGCTTGTCTATCTGACGTTCTCCCTGCCGCTCTCGACATGGATGCTTCAAAGCTACTTTCGCGCGGTCCCGCGCGAGCTTGAGGAACAGGCGATGATCGACGGGATGAGCAGGTTCGGCGCGCTGATCCGCGTCGTTCTGCCCCTTTCGGCACCGGGCATCGCCGCCGTGTCGATCTTCACCTTCACCGGCGCATGGAACGAGATGCTTCTGGCACTGGTCCTGATCACATCCGACAGCCAGCGCACCGCACCCATCGCGCTGAACTACCTCATCACCAGCGACGTTCTGCCCTGGGGGCCGCTCATGGCAGGCGCGGTTCTGTCGTCGGTGCCATTGATGATTCTCTATTTCGTTGCGCAACGGTTCATGGTGAACGGCCTCTCGGACGGGTCGGTCAAGGGATGATGCCCGCGCGCCCAACCCCGGAGAAAGTGACATGACCATCCGTATCGGCGTCGGCCAGTTCAACGAACTGACGGACGAGAAATTGCGTTTCGCCGCCCAGATCGGCGCGACGGGCGTCCAGATGAACACGCCGAAACTGCCCGGCGAGACGCATTGGGAAGAGGCCGATCTGGCCGCTCTGGTGGCAAGGACCCGCGAGTTTGGCCTGACATTCGAGGCGATCGAGAATGTCCCGGTGCAGTTCTACGACAAGACCATGCTGGGCCTGCCCGGACGAGATGAGCAGATCGAGAATTACGCGAAAACCATCCGCAATGTCGGCGCGGCGGGCATCCCGGTGCTGGGCTATCATTTCATGCCCAATTCCGTCTGGCGCACCGAAAAATCCGCGCCCGGCCGCGGCGGGGCGGGCTGCACTGCCTTCGATCAGGCCTTGGTCGATGCCGCCCCCGACCGGGACGCGTTGCGCGCCTTCCTGCCCACGGGTCTGGGCCATCAGGACCGGATGCCCCTGCGCGGCCCCGACGAGCCGATCAGCACCGAGGAGGAGATGTGGGACAATTACGCCTATTTCATCAAGGCCGTGATACCCGTGGCCGAACAGGCAGGTGTGCGCCTTGCACTTCATCCCGACGACCCGCCGGTGCCGGTGCTGGGCGGCGTCGCGCGCCTGTTCTACCGGCCCGAGGGTTTCTACAAGGCCCACGAGATTGCCGGAAGCAGCCCCGCATGGGCGCTTGACCTGTGCCTGGGTTGTTGTTCGGAAATGGTGGGCGGCGCGCAGAACGTGCGCGACCTGATCCGATATTTCGGCCCCAAAGGCAGCCTTGCCTATATCCATTTCCGCGACGTGCAGGGCACCGTGCCCAACTTTCGTGAATGCTTCATCGGCGAAGGCAATTTCGATCCGGCCGAGGTGATGATGCTCTTGCACGAGGTGGGCTTCGACGGGTTTCTGCTGGATGATCATGTGCCGCAGATGGATGGCGACACGCCCTGGAACCATCGCGGGCGGGCGCATGCCATCGGCTACATGCAGGGGCTCTTGCGCATGGCGCAACTGGCCCGCGCGGCCTGAGCCGGGACAGGGGGTAAGGGCATGGCCACGGTCGAGATGCACCATGTGCGCAAATCCTTCGGCAAGGTGGACGTCATCAACGACGTGTCATTCACGATGCAGGATGGCGAGTTTCTGGCCCTCGTCGGCCCGTCGGGCTGTGGAAAATCCACGCTTCTGCGGATGATCGCGGGGTTGGAGACAATCTCGGCGGGCGACATCGTGATCGGCGACCGTGTGGTGAACGACCTTGCCCCCAAGGACCGCGACATCGCGATGGTGTTCCAGAGTTATGCGCTTTACCCCAACCTCACGGTGGAACGGAACATGGGCCAGCCCCTGCGCCTTGCCCGCCGCCCCAAGGCCGAGATCCGCGAACGGGTGGCCGAAGCGGCGCGCATCCTGTCGCTGACACCCTATCTTGACCGCTATCCACGGCAATTGTCGGGCGGCCAGCGGCAGCGCGTCGCGATGGGCCGCGCGATCGTGCGTGACCCGGCCGTGTTCCTGTTCGACGAACCCCTCTCGAACCTTGACGCGAAACTGCGCGTGCAGATGCGGTCGGAAATCAAGGAGTTGCACCAGCGCCTGCGCACAACGACCGTCTATGTCACCCATGATCAGGTCGAGGCGATGACGATGGCGGACCGGGTGGTGGTGATGCAGGGCGGCCGCATCGAACAGCTGGGCGCGCCGCTTGAGCTTTACGATCGGCCGGTGAACCTTTTCGTCGCGGGCTTCATGGGATCGCCCGCAATGAACCAGATCGCGGGACATGTGGTGGTGGGGCCGGACGGGCCTGCCTTCCAGACCGATGCGGGTCTGCGCTTCGCCTTGCCCGCTCAGGCACTTCCTGCAGAGGGGCGCAGGGTCGTGATGGGCATCCGGCCCGAACACCTGGCCATCGACGGCACCGATCCCGCGCTGACCGCGACTGTCGCGGTGGTCGAGGCGTCAGGCGCCGATACGCTGCTGATCCTGCGCGAGGCCGGCCTGTCCTTGACCGTCCTTGTCCGGGACAGGGTTGACGCAGGTCCGGGCGCGCGCGTCGGGCTGACCCTCATCCCCGGCAAGCTGCACTTCTTCGATGCCGAAAGCGGTGCCCGGATTGCGCCCGGGACCTCTCTGTCACCACCCGGGTGATTGCAGGCCCGTTTGCCAGACAGGCCCGGCCTTCGACCTTGCCAGTCCTTGGGCGCATCGACCGGGGATCGCCCCTTTAGGACGGATTGCGGAAACGGGCCGTTGTCGAGGAGGGCATCGCACGGCCGGGTTCGCTCGGGGCTGTCATGGCTCCGGAAGCGATGGCCCTGATCGTCCGAGGCCGCATCTGGGGGCGCGAGACGACGCTCGATGCCGCGTCCGGCGCAGAGCAGATCGAACGCGGCCTGTGCCCGATGGATCCGCACAAAGACCCGGCGCGTCGCGCGGTCGGCGGCCGCGAAAGGGTAGTGGCGACCCGCCCCCGTGCAGAGGGGTCCCCGACCTTGCGGGCGACGCAACATCACCCCCTCCGGTCGTGGACCGGGCATCGGGATTACGGCCCCACCCATGACCGAAGGCACGGTTCACAAAGCCGCCGCCGTGACCCAGTCTTGCTTCGAAAGATTTGCGAGGGATACTGCCATGAAGGATCGAGTGCGCGTCGGGGTCATCGGGATCGGAAGCGTCTCGCGCGTCTACATCCCCCATCTGCGGCGGCTGAACCTCGAGGGCCTGCCGAACGAGATCGTCGTCGCCTGCGACTTGAACCCTGCCCGTGCGGCGGTTGCCCGCGACACCTACGGGATTGATACGTTCACCACCGACTACCGCGAGGTTCTGGCCCGCGATGACGTGGATGCCGTCCTGATCCTGACCGCAATGCAGGTACATGGCGAGATCACCCGTGCCGCCCTTGCCGCCGGCAAGCATGTGCTGGTTGAAAAGCCCATGTCGATGGACCTCGACGAGGCGGCGCTGATCGTCAAGGAGGCAAAGACCGCCAAGGGCATCCTTGTCTGCGCGCCGCATACCACGCTCAGCCGAACCTATAAGGAAATGTGGCGCGCGATCCATTCCGGCAAGATCGGCCGCCCCGTTTCGGCCAGGGGATTTTATGGCTGGTCGGGACCAAGTTGGGGCAAGTGGTTCTACCAGCCGGGCGGTGGCCCCATGTTCGACCTGGGCGTCTACAACGTCATGACCCTGACCGGGCTGCTGGGCCCCTGCAAGCGCGTCATGGCGATGACCGGCACAGCCATCCCCGAGCGCGTGGTCGATGACGAGATGATGACCGTCCAGACCGAGGACAACTTCCAGCTTCTGCTTGATTTCGGCAACCAGTGCTTCGGCGTGGTGACCACAGGGTTCACCTTGCAGAAATACAAGGTGCCGGGGATCGAGATCTACGGCACCGAAGGCACGATCCAGATGTTCGGCGAGGACTGGGATCCCCAGGGCTACGAGATCTGGGAGAACGACAAGGGCTATTGGGCCGTCCACGAAGACCGCTCGCGTTGGCCCTGGACCGACGGGGTGCGCGACATGCTGGCCGCAATCCACGAGGGGCGCAAGCCGGTGAACAGCCCCGAGCACGCCTATCATGTGCTCGACATCATGGTGAAATGCGCCGAGAGCGGCCGCAGCGGACAGGCGATCCCGGTGACCTCGACCTTCGAGCCGCCGCATTTCGGCGAGGCCGGGGACAGGATCGCCCCCCATCTGGACCACGCGCCCGAGTGATGGCCTACAAATCCTCGCCCCGCCCCGACTTCGACGCGCCGACGCCCATTCCCTACAGCGCCGTGACCCGGCATCTGTGGGGCGATGCCGCGGCGGGGTTCGTGGACGACTGGATCTATGTCTCGTCCATGCAGATCCACCAGCTGCTGTTCGGCCTGCCGCCCGGCGGCGCCTTCCGGCATTCGCCCGACTACCGGACGGTCTTTGCTGCGGACGAGACGCTGACCGTGCTGTCGGGGACGATGATCCTGTCGAACCCCGAAACCGGCGAGGTGGTTCCGGTCCGGACGGGCGAGACGGCCTTCTTCCGCCGCGACACTTGGCACCATGCCTTCGCCTGGGGAACCGAGGAGTTGCGGGTGCTGGAGTATTTCGCCCCACCCCCGGCAACCGGCTCTTCGGGGGCATATGCGAAGACGAAACCCTATGTCGACCAACCCCGCTACGACCGCCCCGGGATGATCGGCAACTTCACCGGGACCCTGCCCGAGGGCACGATCCGCGTGATCCGCGAGGCCGACCGGCTATGGTCGCTCGATCCCGAGGATCAGCGGGTGATGACGGGGTTGTTCGTCTCGACCGAACATCTGACGTCGGGGACGATCCGCCTGTCGCCGGGGGGGCGGTCGGGGGTGATGTCGCATCGCGGATCGGTGGGGCTTTACGTCCTGTCAGGGCGGCTGAACGTCCTGCTCGAAGGGACCGACATTCTGCCGCGGTGGTTCGAGCTTCATCCGCAAGACGGCTTCTTCCTGCCCGAAGGCACGCGCTACCGCCTTTGCAACATGGGCGGGACCGAGACCGAGACTGTCTTCGGCTGTGCCCCCGATTTCAGGAGCCCCGAGGAATGACCACCGTCGCGCCCCCGTCCTGTCCGGTGATCGGCCTTGATGTGGGCGGGACCAAGATCGCGGGCGGGCTTGTCGATCCGGCGACGGGCCGCATCATTGCCCGGCGAGAAGAGCCGACCGAGGCCGGTCAGGGCGGGTTCGCCGCACTTGGCCGGGTCGAGCGGATGGCGCGGGCACTGGCGGCCGAGGCGCCGGGCGGTCGCGTCGCCGGGGTCGGGCTGGGGGTCCCTGAACTGGTGGACCGGCAGGGGCGGCTGTTTTCGGGCTACCGGATCGATTGGCAGGGGCTGCCGGTCGTCGACCGGCTTTCCGCGCACGGTCGGGTGCGGATCGAAGCCGATGTCCGGGCCGCGGCCCTTGCCGAGGCGCGGGTCGGCGCGGGCCACGGGATGACCGATTTCCTTTTCGTGATCGTGGGCACCGGGATCAGCGCCGTATCGGTGCAGAACGGGGTGCCCTATCCCGGGGCACGGGGTGCAGCGCTGGTTCTGGCCAATGGCACGACGCGGCACCGCTGCGGGGAGTGCGGGGCCGAAACGGCCTATGTGCTTGAGGATGTGGCTTCGGGCCCCGGCCTTGTCGCAGCATTCCGCGCGGCCGGTGGCATGGCGGACCGGGCCGAGACGGTGCTCGAGGCCGCCCGGTCGGGCGATGCGCGCGCCACAGATGTGATCGCACTGGCGGCACTCCGTCTTGGGCAGGCGCTCGCGCTTCTTGTCGGCGCGCTCGATCCCGAGGCGGTGGTCCTTGGTGGCGGCCTCGGCTCGGCCCCCGGTCCCTATTTCGATGCCGTCGCAGCCGAGATCCGCGCAGGTCTCTGGCCCGACGACAGCCGCAGCCTTCCCGTCCTGCCCGCGCGCCTTGGCCCCGATGCGGGGCTGATCGGGGCCGCGCTGGGCCTTGCCGAAAGCCTGAACCAAGAGCCGGTCAACCGGTCGATGCACGCCTGAAAACTTGATCCAAGGGAGAGAGATGCCATGAACATTCAGAGACTGCCCCTTCGCCGCCGCAGCTTCCTGCAAGGAAGCGCGGCTCTTTTCGGGGCCTCTGCCCTGCCATCCCGACTGATGGCCCAGAACGGCGGGCCGATCACGCTCTGGACGCCGGGCGGCAGCGAGTTGATGTGCGAGATCCACATCGACATCGTGAACGAGGTTGTCGCACTTGGCGGTCAGGTGACCAACGGCGATGTCGTCTGCGGCTTCGGCCCCGGGCAGGATTACACCCAACGCCTGTTCGGCGCGATCGCTGCGGGGCAGGTGCCCGATGTCTCGATCCTGTGGGACAGCCCCGTCTCGCTTGGCGTGCAGGGGGCGTTCATCCCGCTGGACGAATACATGCAGCAGTTCCCGGGCCTCGCGGTTGAAAACTGGCCGGGCGGACTTCTGGCCTCGTGCCAGTTCCAGGGCCGCACCTACGGCCTTCCGGTCGTCGCCGGGGTCTATTCGATGTGGTACAATCCCGAGATGTTCGAGGAACGCGGGATTTCGTCCGCACGCGAGGACTTCCCCAAGACCTGGGACGAGCTGCGCCGCATCAGCAAGGAATTCACCCGCTGGGATGGCGACACCCTTCTGACCGGGGGCTTCGTGCCGCCGCGGTCGGCGCCCACGCTGCCGATCTGGGCCGCGCTGAACGGCGGGCGCATCTTCAACGCCGACGAGGCCCGCTACGAGATCGACAGTGAACAGAACAACGAGATGTTCAATTTCTGGGTCGAGTGGATGGACGAGGAATACCGGGGCGACCTGAACCTTGTGGATCGCTCGGCCAATTTCTCGAGCGGCTATGTCAACTACGATCTCGGCACCGGGTCGGGCTTCCGCGAGGGGCGGGCAGCGGTTGTCCATGACGGAAGCTGGCTTATGGGCGACTACTGGCAGGAACCCGAGCCCACCTTCCTGAACTGGGATCTTGCCGCCCATCCTGTCGGGCCTTCCGGGACCGCGACGGTCTCGGGCATCTGGCCGAACTGGGCGGTCATCCCGGTGGGCGCGCGCAACCCCGAAGGGGCGGCGGCCTATCTGGACTATCTCTCGACCGTGGGGGTGGTGGACTGGTACCGCCAGATCCCCGACGTGCCGACCAACACCCTGGTCGAGGCCGAGCCGCCGACCGTCGTGGTGGAACAGCGGGGCGAGGATTTCGCCCGCGACGTGACCGAGTTCCTGCAAGAACAGGCCGGCATCGTCACGCCGATGTGGCACAGCCCGGTCGAGGCCTTCGCGCAGGATCAGCTGACCCTTGCGATCCAGAAGATCTTTACCAAGACAGCGCCCATCGCCGAGGCGCTGGCCGATGCCCAGTCCGCAAGCCAGGCCGAGCTTGAACGGGTCCTGCGCCAGTGACCAGGCCTTGCGCCACACATGACGCGATGCGGGGGCCATTCGTGGCCCCCCGTCAAACGACCTGCGGGCAAGGCCCGGCCAGCGGCGGCGGCAGCGGGTCATGACCGTCGCGCCCGGCAAGCGGCGGCGGTCAAGCCGGTACGAGACGACGGCCGCCTGGCTGTTCGTTGCGCCATGGGTGGTCAAGCTCGTGCTGCTGACCGTGCTGCCGCTGATCGCGACCGTGGCGCTGGGTTTCATGACGATGCCGGTCACCGGCATGCCACGCTGGGCGGGCCTAGCGAATTACGAACAGATGATGGCCGACCCGGCCTTCCGCCGCTCGGCGCAGAATTCGCTGACCTTCGCACTGGCCTCGGTCCCGCTGCGTCTGCTGATCGCGCTGGGGCTGGCGTTGCTGTTGCACCGGACGCGGGCCTTCTCCGGGTTCTACCAGACCATCTTCTACCTGCCGTTCCTGATGCCGGCCGTCGCGGCCTCGATCGTGTTCATCCTGCTGCTGACACCCGGCGCAGGCCCGGTGAACGTGATCCTGCAGACCTTCGGTCTCAACCCGCCCGACTGGCTGCGCGACCCGCGCGCGGCACTCTGGACGCTGGTGCTGATCTCGCTCTGGCCCCTAGGGGTCGAGACGCTGGTCTTCCTGAGCGGATTGCAGAACATCCCCAAGGACGTGCAGGAGGCGGCCGAGCTTGACAGCGACCGGCCCTGGCACCGTCTGGTCTGGATCACCATTCCGCTGATCACGCCGATGATCCTGTTCAACCTCGTCATCGGGATCATCTCGTCCTTTCAGATCTTCACCCAGGCGCTGGTGATCGGCGGCCCCTCGGGGCAACCGGCGGAATCGACGCTGATGTACATGGTCGTGATCTACCGGACGGCCTTCCGCTACTTCAACCTTGGCTATGCGGCGGCGCTGTCGACGGTGCTGTTTCTGGGCGTGCTTGTGGTGACGCTTCTCATCTTCAGCACGGCACGGTCCTGGGTGCATTACGAAGGGGGGGACCAGCGATGACCGACCTCGCCGGACCGCGCGATGGGGCAGACCCGCCCGCCGCAGCCGCCCGCCGCAGACGGGGCAAGCGGCGGCAGGGAACGGTCGTGGGCACCATACTGTCGCACGCTCTGATGCTGAGCATCGCGGCGATCTTCATGCTGCCGTTCTACTGGATGGTGATTTCGGCCTTCAAGGCGAACAACGAGATCTTCACCGCCACGATCACCTGGTTCCCCGACCCGATCCGCTGGGAAAACGTCCCTGCCCTGTTCAACCGGCCCGACTTTCCCTTCCTGCGGCAGTTCGGGAACTCGGTCTTCTATGCCGGGATGGTGACCATCGGCACCGTGCTGTCCTGTTCGATCGCGGCCTATGCCTTTGCCTGCCTGCGCTGGAAGGGGCGGGATCTTGTCTTCGGCCTGACTATCGCCACCCTGCTGATCCCGGCCATCGTTCTGTTTCTGCCGACCTACATCGTCTTTGCGCGCGTGGGCCTTGTCGGCACCTACTGGCCGCTGATCGCGCCGGCCTTTCTGGGGGATGCCTTCTTCATCTTCATGCTGCGGCAGTTCTTCCTTGGCATCCCGCGCGAGCTGATCGACGCCGCGCGGCTGGACGGCGCGTCCGAGTTCCGCATCTTCTGGCAGATCGTCCTGCCGCAGGCGCAGACGGCGCTGGTCGTCGTGGCGCTTTTCACCATCGTCTATACTTGGCACGAATTCTTCGGGCCGCTGATCTACCTGATCGACCGCAACGACTTTCCGCTGTCGCTTGGCCTTTACGCCTTCCGCACGCAGCGGGCGGTGGAATGGTCGATGACGATGATGGGGTCGTTCTTCACCGCGCTGCCTCTGGTCGTGCTTTTCCTCTTCACCCGCCGCCTCTTCCACGAGGGTCTGGCCACATCGAGCCTGAAGTGAGGGCAGCATGGGCAGCGTGACATTGCGCGAAGTGCGCAAGCTCTATGGCACGTTCGAGGCCATAACCGGCATCGACCTGCAGATCGGGCAAGGCGAGCTTGCCGTCTTCGTCGGCCCCTCGGGCTGCGGCAAGTCCACGCTTCTGCGGATGATCGCGGGGCTTGAGGATGTGGATTACGGCGACATCCTGATCGACGGGGTGGACGTGACCGAGACCGCCCCCGCCCGGCGCGGCGTGGCGATGGTGTTCCAGAATTACGCGCTTTATCCGCATATGACCGCCTTCGGGAACATGGCCTATGGCCTGCGCCGGGCGGGGCTGCCAGCGCCGGAAGTGGAACGGCAGGTGCGGGCCGCGGCAAGGATGTTGCAGATCGAGCCGCTTCTTGACCGCAAGCCGCGGGCCATGTCGGGCGGCCAGCGGCAACGCGTCGCCATCGGGCGGGCCATCGTGCGCGAACCGAAGGTGTTCCTGTTCGACGAACCGCTCTCGAACCTCGATGCCGCGCTTCGGATCGAGACCCGCGCCCAGATCGCACGCCTCCACCGCGAGCTTGGGGCGACGATGATCTTCGTGACCCATGACCAGGTCGAGGCGATGACGCTGGCCGACCGGATCGTCGTGCTGAACCAGGGCCGGGTCGAACAGGTGGGCACCCCGCGCGAGGTTTATCACCACCCGGCCAATGTCTTTGTCGCGGGCTTCATCGGATCGCCCGCGATGAACCTGCTTCCCGCCACCATCGCCTCGCGCGATGGCGACCGGCTGACCCTGTCGCTGGGCGCCGATCTTGGCGAGGTCGGCCTGACCGGCGCCTATGGTGGCCGGGCGGGCGACAGCGTGACGCTGGGCCTGCGGCCCGAGGCGATGACGCTGCAGGCGGATGGCATCCCGGCTGCGGTCACGCTGGCCGAGCATCTGGGGGCCGAGACCATCCTGCACCTGACCGCCGCAGGACGGACGCTGGTGCTCAAGTCCCCCGGCGACCTTGCCGCCGAAGGGGG
This sequence comes from Rubellimicrobium sp., assembly GCA_020832515.1. Lineage (GTDB taxonomy): Bacteria > Pseudomonadota > Alphaproteobacteria > Rhodobacterales > Rhodobacteraceae > JAFIEN01. Next base: position 11,792 of record JAFIEN010000006.1, read on the forward strand.
GCAGACGGTGGCGGTCGCGCTGAACACCGAAGGCGCCTGCCTGTTCGACGCGGCGGGCCAGAGCCTTTCCGGTCGCGCCTGAACCGCGACCGACCGCCATGGCAGACCGACGACCACGAAGGAGGCGCAGCCGATGACCCATCAGACGAACGCCAGCCGCGCCCCGACGACGGGGGGCCGCAGATGAGCACCCCCTACCGCCTGGCCGTGATCGGGGTGGGCGATGTCGCCTATCGCGACTACCTGCCCGCAATGCCCCGCATCGCCGATCTGGCGCGGATCGAAATGGTCATCGCGCGCGATCCCGCCCGTACCGCCGCCGCCGCCCGCGACTTCGGCATCCCCCGACAGGCCAACGACTGGCGCGCGGCGCTAGAGGACGGCATCGACGCCGTGATCAACCTCACCCCCGCGCCGGTGCATGGAAAGATCAACCTCGCGCTCGCGCAGGCGGGGCGGCCCTTCTATTCCGAAAAGCCGCTTGCCCGCGATCTGGCCGAAGGCCGCGCGATCCGGGCGGCGGCCCGGGCCAGCGGCGGGGTGATCGCCTCGGCCCCCTCGGTCATGGTCTATCCGCAGGTCATGGTCGCACAGGCGATCCTCGTTTCGGGTGAGTTGGGCCCCATCCATTCGGTGCGTGCCACGGCCACCACCGCCCCTCCGCCGTGGGACGGTTTTGTGGGCGACCACCAACCCTATTTCACCTCGGAAGTCGGACCATTGTCCGACATGGGCTGCTATCCGCTGCATGCACTGACCGGGCTTCTTGGCCCCGTCGCCGCCGTCTCGGCCATGGGGCGGCGCACGCGCGACGGGTTCGACGTGACCGAAGGCCCCTTCGCGGGCGATCACGTCCCGGTCGAGGTGGACGACAACCTGAAGGCCATCCTGCAGATGAAGAACGGGATCCTTGCCTCGCTGCAGGTCGCCTTCTGCATCCGGCAGCGCGACTCCTGCCATGTCGAGATCTCGGGCGAGGACGGCAGCATGACCATCGCCATCCTCGACCCGACGGCACCCCTGATCGTGTCCACCCGCAAGGGCACGCGCGAGGAACCGGTGAACCATGCCCGCACCGATGGCCCCGACCACATCCTGGGCGTGCAGGACCTGCTTGCATCGCTTCGCGACGGGCGCGACCCGGTGATCGGTGCGGATCTTGCGCTGCATGTCATCGCCGTGCGCACGGCCATCGAAGAGGCGGCCCGAAGCGGTGCGCGCGTCACCGTCGATCCCATTGGAGAGTAAGATGACAGACCATCCCCCCGTCCGCATGGGTATCGTGGGCGTCGGCACGCTGACCCTGCGCGCGATCCTGCCGCATCTGACGCAAGCCGACATCGCCGACAGGGTCACCGTGACCGCCGTCTGCGACCCGGTTCTGGCGCGCGCCGAACAGGCGGCACAGGATTACGGCGTGCCCGCCGCCCACCCCTCGCTCGAGGCGATGCTCGCGGCGGATGACGTGGATGCCGTCACGGTCGTCAGCCCCATCGGCCTGCATTACGACCACTGCCGCCGCGCGCTCGAGGCGGGCAAGCATGTGCATGTCAACAAGACGATGACCACCACCGTGGCCGAGGCCGACCACCTGATCGCGCTCGCCCGCGACAAGGGTCTGCGCATCGTCGCCTCCCCGGGCGAGATCCTGCGCCCGCAGGTGCGCGCTGCCCGCAGGCTTCTGCGGGACGGGGCCATCGGGCATATCGCCTGGGCCGAATGCGGCGTGTCCTTCGGCACCTATCACGAGAACGAACCCGAACGCACCGCCGGCAAGACCGCCATCGACCCGAGCTGGTATTACCGCCGCCCCGGCGGCGGGCCGGTGTATGACGTGACCTCCTATTCGCTGCACCAGCTGACCGCGATCCTTGGCCCGGCGAAGCGGGTGACAGCCATGTCGGGCATCCGGGTGCCGTCCCACATGTTCCAGGGGGCGGAGGTTCGGACCGAGATGGACGACAACACCTTCCTGCTGATCGACTTTGGCGAGGGCACCTTCGTCTTCGCCTATGGCGCCGCCGCCGGACGGTCGAACCCGCAATTCGCGGCAGCCACCTATCATGGCACGAAAGGCACGCTCGACGGTATCCTGCTCAATGGCGAGATGATCGAGTTCGAGGGGCGCGAGGACACGCTCGACAAGCCCGTCACCGACTGGGAAGGCCAGTGCCGCACCCTGCCGCATGTGACCGGCCCGCATCGCGACATCCCCGAGGCGCATATCTTCGAGGACATGATGCAGCTTGTCCGCTGGATCCGCGAAGGCGTGCCCTCGCTTGCCACTGCCGACCATGCCCGCCATGTGATCGAGATCATCGAGGCGGGCTATGCTGCCGCCGCCGAAGGCCGGACGGTCGCGTTGAAGACCTCGTTCGACCTGCCTGACGATGACCTCTGACCCCGCACTGCAGGTGATCGCCACGCAGGATTACGGTTGGTCGCAACTCGCGGTGCGCGCCGGACGGGACTGGCCGGACGCGACGGGATGGGCGATGGACCAGGCTGTCGCGGCGGGGATCGGGGCGTGGGAGCCGTCGTTGAAGGGCGCCGAGGATGCCCGGCGCATCGGCACCCTTGCGGCAGAGCGGCGTCTTGCCATGCCCTCGGTCTTTGTCGCGGGGCCGCTTCACGGCGACGGGGCCGAGGCGGCGCTGGACCGGATCGTCGAAACCGCCCGCGCGGCGAAAGACTTCGACTGCCGGATGGTGATGATCTATCCCGAACCCGCACGCGTCGGGCGCAAATCCGATGCGGAACTGGCCGCACAGGCGCGCAACCTCGAATTGCTCGCGCGCAGGATCGCACCGGTCGCGCTGCTCTATCACGCAGAAGAGGCCGAGATGGCCGAAGACGGACGCGAATTCGAACATGTGCTGGCGACAACGGATCCGGCGCTGCTGCGGCTCTGCCTCGACCCCGATTCGGTCTGGCGTGGAGGGAAGCGGTCGGCGGACGCCCTTCTGGGGACCGCGCACCGGCACCTCGACCGGATCGACGCGGTCCACCTTCGCCAGTCACAGGGCGGGATCTGGGACGAGACGGTCGGCCCGGGCGACCTGCCGCTCGAGGCGCTTGCCGACATTCTGGCCCCGCGCGCGCCCCTGCTCGTGATCGAACATGCCTATGAGGCGGGAACGCCGGAAGATCTCGACGCTGTGGAAGCGCACCGCCGCAGCCTGTCTTTCGTCCGCGCCGCCTTCGGCACAAGGCCGCAGTGAGAAACAGTTCATGGCTCGACAGAGCCGTGCCATGACCCCGGCGACCGGGGCTCACCGACAATCACAGGGTCATGCCGCCCGTACCGGCCGCCGGGGTCATGCCCCGGCCTGTCCAAAAGTCGGCAAACCCGCGCAGAGGCATGGGACAAAATCTCATCATCCATTACTCTGTGGGCGCAGCCGCACAATCCTGCTTCAGGCCAATCGCCATGACCGACAACGCACAGGGATCATGCCAGGATGAATGATCGTGGGTAAGTTGCTTGTTTCGTTGATAGATACGATCGGAAGTCCTCAGTTCTACGACAGGCTTCTCGACTTCGTCAGCAATACCGTATCGAACGACCTTGCGGCCCTGGTGCGGTATTCGCGCTCCGGTCCACCTGACTTGATCGTGCCCCGCATCAAGCCGACCCCGGCCATGGAAAGCTACACGAAGGAATTCTACCTTCATGACCCGTTCCACCTTCACTGGACCACGACCGGTCTGATCGGCGTCTTTCACCTTCGCGAAATCGCTCCTGCCATCGGGGGGACGCGATATGCCCGCGAATTCCTTTCCGAAATGCGGATCCATGACGAGATTGCCGTCTTCCTGCCCCCCCTGGGCGAAGCGGCCCCGACCTTGATCCTGGATCGCGCCGAAACGGGGTTCACCCGGGCGGACGTGGCCAGGATCAATGCGCTTTTTCCCCTGCTGGCTGCGGTGCAACGGCGGCATCTGGAATACATAGTGCTGAGCGGGGGAAACTTCGGCCTTTCGGCGGCCGAAGAGATACAGGCCCTCAGGATCGTCGACCAGATCGGTCGTGTCGTCTATGTCACGCAGCCCTGGCGCAAGCTCGAGGCACGCGGGCTCCCGAAACTTGCATCCCTGATCGAGCGGTTTGGCGATACCGGCCCCTGCGTTTCTGCCATCGACGAAGGCCTGATCATGAAGCGCACGCGCTTGCCGTCTGATTTTGGGGCGGCTCCCGGTGGGTTCTGCGACGAGATCCTGCCCGAGGTCCTTCCCCGCGGCATGCCCATGGAACTGCCAGAGGCACTGGCTGAAAAGCTTACCCCGCGGGAACGGGATGTCGCCCGCCTGACCCTGCGGGGCTATCCGGGGATCGAGATCGCAAGGCGGCTCGGTCTAAGCCGGGGGACGGTCAAGAACCACCGCGCCGCGATTTACCGAAAGCTCGACATCACGACCGAACGGGAACTGTTTGGCGAGTATCTGCGCGCCTTCGGGACGGCTTCGACGCCCTGAATGTCGATCTTCACCCGGAACCGGAACGGGTTTCCGTCTAGAATGGACCCGACCCCGGGTCCGGATTTCGGGTCACGCCGCCGTCGCCCGGGCGCGACCGCGAGGAAGGCCTGACGGTGCGCAAGCGGAAGGCCCGCCGCAAGGCGAGGTCCTCTGACAGGTCCAACAAGACCATTCGACATGGCTTCAGCCTGTTCGCGCGGCCGACAGGTCGATCTCGGTGATGTGCCAGCGTCCAAGATTGGCCGTGTACATCCGGTCGCCCTTCAGGGCCATGTTCGTGGGATGGGCCAGCACCGTGGCATGGGGGTCCTCGATCAGGATCTCGGCCTGCCTTGTCCCCTTGATCCTGCGGTAGATGCGGCCCGGTTCGTAGCAGGAGATGTAGAGGGTTCCGTCCGGGGCCAGCGCCAGCCCGTCCAGCACCTGCCCCAGGCCGGTGACAGCATCCGTCGCGGGCGCGGCGCTGCCATCCTCGCCGATCGCGACATGGCGGATGCGGCCGGTGAAGCTTTCGACCACGTAAAGGCCCGATCCGGCTTCATCGAGGCACATGCCGTTGGCGAAATCCCAGTCCTCGAGGCTCCAGGGCCCGCCTTCGCCGGTGGCAAGGTCGAAGCGGAAGATGCCGGGCCCCGGATTGCCTTCGCCCCGACTGTCCGAGACCCAGAGCACGCCGCGTGCCTGATCGACGACCGGGTAGTTCGGCACGAGGATACCCGAGGAGGCAAATAGCGCGAATGTGCCCGTCGCCGCCTCGTAACGCCAGATCGCGGCCTGGAGCAGGTCGCAGGCATAGCAGTTGCCTGCATCGTCGAAGGCGATGCCCAACAGGAACCCGCCGGTGGAGCCAAGGCATTCGTAGGACCCACCATCCGGCGCGATGCGGATCAGCTCGCCATTCTCGGTTCCGCACCAGACCGAGCCGTCCTTGTGGATCGCAACGCCCTCGGGATGGGCAAGGCGCGGGGTGCCAAAGATGCCGTCACAAAAGACACGGGCGGCGGTGATGGGCAGGATCGGGGTCATGGCGGTCACTCCTTCAAAGCGGATCGACTTCACAGGGGTTCGACTTCACAGGGGTTCGACGGTCAGGCGGTAGGTCGTCTCGAAAATCTCGCCGGGGCCGAAGGGCCGCGCGGTGGGCGTGCCCCCGTCGCTGACCGGGTTGGGTGCGCGGGCGGTGGCGGGGCCAAGGCCGAAGGGGGAACAGATGGGTTCCATCCCCAGCGCAAGGTGGCGGCCGTTCCAGGGGGCCGCCGTCCGCCCCCGGTTGGAATACCACAACAGAAGTGAGGGGTAGACCGCCGGATCCCAGTCGATCCGCACCCGCCAGCCTTCGGAAGGGTGGGCAAGGGCGGCTGTCCCGTTGATGCCGTCCAGCTGGAGAAGCTCCTCGATCGCGCCGGGCAGTGGAACATGGGCCGCGTCGCGGGTGCCGCCGGTGCGGTCGGGGACAGTGGAGAGGTCGTCGAAGGTCCGGTCGATGGCAAAGGCTGTGGCACCCGGTTCGACTGTGCCGGGATAGGTGCGCCCGGTGCGGAAGGCGCCGGGTTCGATCCGCGCCGCGCCGGGGACATCGGGCAGGCGGAAGGTGAAGTGTAGCCCAAGGGGCAGGGTGCAGGCCGCCCGCGTCTCGATCCGCAGGGTGAAATCCAGCGCCGCCCCCTCGGATGCTGCCGAGACGATCCGCTTCAGCCGCTTCACGGGATGGCCCGAAGGATAGTCCAGCGACAGGGCAAGGGTCCCCTGCCCGGCGTCCTCCCACTGCCAGTGGCGGTTGGACGAGGGGCCGTGCGGTTCCTCGCCCGGTTCGGGGTCGCCCAGCAGAGGCGCCCAGCGGGCGGGGGTGTCTTCGACCACGGGGACGGAATAGCCGAAGGGCACGCAGGGCCATTCGCCGCGCAGCGCCTGCAGGATGCCGGGCAGGTCCGCTGCCGCCGGGTCGTCCTCCCATGGGGCGATATGCAGCGGGCTGACCTGCCGCCCGTCGGGCAGGACAAAGACTGCAGGGCCGACCATGGCGCCCAGTGCGCGGATGGCAAAAGCCACGCGTGGCCCCGCCGCTGACCTGACCATCGTCATGGCCGCCCCTTTTCTGCGGCCTTTGCCGCGCTGCGTTCGGCGAAGGCGCGGACGCGGGCCTGACCGGTCTCGCTGCGGTAAAGCGCCGTGACAAGCGCGCGTTCGGCCTCGAAGCCCGGCGTCGGGTCGGGGTCCAGCGCCAGTGCCGTCAGCCGTTTCAGCCCCTCGACCGCGTCCGGCGGCTCCGCCGCGATCCCTTCGGCAAGCTCTTGCGCGCGGGGCAGCAGTGCATCAGTGGCCAGCACCTCGGCCACGAAACCGCAGGCGACGAAATCGGAGGCCGGGTAAATGCCGCCCGTCAGCAGCATGTGGTTCGCCCGGTTCCGCCCAAGCTTGCGCGTCGCGCGCTGCGTGCCACCGCCGCCGGGGACAAGGCCCAGCTTGATCTCGGGCAGGCCGAAGCGGGCCTTCTCGGAGGCCAGCACGATGTCGCAGGCCAGAACGATCTCGAACCCGCCGCCAAGAGCATAGCCGTTGACGGCGGCGATCACCGGCTTGGCGTTCTGCTCGATCGCGGCATACATCCGCGCGCCGGCCTTTTGAAAGGCGTCGAATTCCGCTTCGGTCTGGGTCGCGTATTCCTTGATATCGGCCCCGGCCATGAAGCCCTTGCCTTCGCCGGTGACGACGATGGCCCCCACGGCTGCATCAGCGGACAGGCTTTCGAAGGCCTCCGTGATCTCGCCCATCATCTGCTTGTTCATGGCGTTGAGCTGATCGGCCCGGCGGAAGGTGACGATGGCCACGCGACCCGCGCGGGTGATGCTGACGGTGTCCATCATGCCTCCTGCACGGTCATGTCGCCCGCCGCCTCGAGCGCTGCGATCTCGTCGGCCGACAGCCCGTATTCGGCAAGGATCTCGCGCCCGTGCTGGCCGATCATCGGGGCGGGGCGGCGGATCTCGGGGGGTGTCTCGCTCATCCTGATTGCGGGGGCCACGACCTTGACCCGGCCACCGCGCGGATGGTCGTACTCACCGATCATGCCCATGTGACGCACCTGCGGGTCCTCGGCTGCGGTGCGGATGTCGTTGACCTGCGCGCACCAGACATCGACCGCAAGAAGGCGTGCCAGCAGGTCATCGCGGTCGAACCTGCGGGTCTCGGCATTGACCTTTTCCCAGACCTCGTCGCGCTTGTCGTAAAGCACCGTCAGGTCGTCATATTCCGCCAGATGCGGCGCCTGAAGCACGTCGTAAAGCACCTTGAACGGGCTCATCGCGATCGAGACGAACTGGCCGTCGCGGGTTTCATAGATGCCGAAGGGGGCCTGAATGCCGGGATGGCCGATGCCGGAATTGGGCCGGACGAAATCCTGCCCAAGGTTCAGGACGGCCACATACTCCTGATTGAGATGGGCCATCATCCCCGCCAGCAGGTTGACCTCGATCTTCTGCCCCTTGCCGGTGCGCGAGCGGTAGAGCAGGGCTGCAAGGATGCCATAGACCATGTTCATCGCGCCGATCTGGTCTGCCAGCCCGGCCCCCGCAGGGATCGGCGGGCCGTCGCCGCGCCCGGTGTTGCTGGCCAGCCCCGCCAGACCCTGGATCAGCATGTCCTGTCCGGGGCGGTCCACATAGGGGCCGTCCTCGCCATAGCCCGAGCCCGAGCAATAGACGATGCCGGGATTGACCGCCCGGAAATCCTCGTAGCCATAACCCAGCTTCGCCATCACGCCGGGGCGGAAGTTCTGGACCACCACATCCGCCGTCTCGGCCATCTTCATCACGATCCGCCGCACCTCGGCGCTTTTCAGGTTCAGCGCGATGGAGCGTTTGTTGCGGTTCCAGGCAAGGAAGTTGGGGCTTTCACCGTCCCCCACCCATTTGGCGAAGAAGGTCATCGAGCGGAACAGGTCGCCCGGCCCCGCGCGTTCGATCTTGATGACATTGGCCCCCAGATCGCCAAGCAGTTGGGTCGCGAAAGGCCCCTGCAGAAGGTGGCTGAAATCAAGGATCGTGATCCCGTCGAGTGCCTTGTCCATGGTTCCTGTCCTTTTGCCTCAAACCAGATCGGGCACATAGCGGGGTGTCACGCACAGGCCCCCGTCCACGCGCAGATCGACCCCGGTGGTGAACCCCGCCGCATCCGAGGCAAGATAGACCGCCGCCTCGGCCACTTCCTCGGGCCGGCCGATACGGCCCATGGGATGCATCTTGACCCAGGCCCGTGCCACCGCTTCGCCCATCTGGGCGATGACGCCTTCGTTCATCGGCGTGGCGATGGTGCCGGGCGAGATCGAGTTGACGCGGATGCCCGCAGGCCCGAACTCGACCGCCATCTGCCGGGTCATCGCCATGACCGCGCCCTTGGCGCCGGCATAGGCCGTCCAGCCATCGAGCCCGATATGCCCCTGCGCCGAGGCCATGTTGATGATCGACCCCGATCCCTGCGCGATCATGTGGGGCAGCGCGTATTTGCAGCCGCGAAAGACCGAGGTCAGGTTGACCGCGATCAGGCGGTGCCACTGGTCATCCGTCATCTCGTGCACCGGCATCCCGCCGATGGCCACGGCGGCATTGTTCACCAGCACGTCAATCCGTCCGCCCCAAGTCAGGGTGCGTTCGATCATCGCGCGGATGTCCCCCTCTTCGGCCACGTCGCAGCGGATGAATTCCGCCTCGGCGCCCCCGTCGCGAAGCGCCTTTGCCGCCGCCTCGCCCTTGTCCGCGTCGATGTCGGACAGCACGACACAGGCCCCCTCGGCGGCCATTGCTTTCGCGATCGCATGGCCGATCCCGTCCGCCGCCCCCGTGATCGCCGCGATCTTGCCCTTCAGTCGTTTCATGGCCTTTCCCCCCTAGCGCCTGCGCCGTTGTGTTTCGTCCAGCGCGACGGCGGCGATGATGATCAGTCCGGTGATGACAAGCTGCCATTCGGTGGGCAGCCGCAACTGCCCCAGCCCGTTGGCAAGGAACGCAAGGATCAACACCCCCAGCGCCACACCCCAAAGCGTGCCGATCCCGCCTGCAAGGCTGATGCCGCCCAGCACGACGGCGGCGACCACCTGAAACTCGAACCCGATGCCCGTCACATGCACCGCAGATCCCAGGCGCGAGGACAGAAGGATACCCGCCACGGCCGTCAGCAGGGCCGAGATGACGAAGGTCAGGAACTTGACCTTCCGCACGTCATATCCCGCCAGTCGCGCCACCTCGGCATTGCCGCCCACGGCATAGACCTGCCGCCCGAAGGGGCGGTATTTCAGGACCCAGACGAAGAACAGGAGCACGACGATCCCTGCAACGGCGGGCCAGGGCAGGATGCCGAACAGCCGCCCGTTGCCGATCTGGTAGAAACTTTCCAGCATCACCCGGTCCGGGATCGCGCGCTGCCCGGTGTAAAGGTAGATCAGGCCGCGCAGGACGAAGAGCATCCCCAGCGTCACGATCAGTGAGTTGATCCGCGCATAGGCGACAAGCCATCCGTTCACCACGCCCACCACCAGCGCAAATCCCAGGGCCGCCGCGATGCCAAGGCCCATCGAGCCGGTTTCGTTCATCACCACGATCAAGGGCACCGCCACCGCGCCCAGAAGCGAGCCGACCGAGACGTCGATCTCGCCCGCCAGAACCACGATGGCCACGCCTACGCCCGCGATCAGCGGAAAGGCGGCCTGGCCCAGGACATTGGTGATGTTGCGCTGGGTCAGGAACGTATCGGCGGCCAGCGTGAAGAACACGATCAGCACGGCAAGGCTGAAGGCCAGCGCCGGTTCGTTGCGGGCCGCCAGCCGCCGCAACCTGCCCGCGTCAGAGGATGGCGGCATTGAGTATCTCCTCCTGCGTGGCGGTGGCGGCGTCCAGTTCTGCGGTGATCCGGCCGCCGGCCATCACCATGATCCGGTCCGACAGGCCCAGAAGCTCGGGCATTTCCGAGGTCATCATCACCACCGCCAGCCCCTGCGAGGCCAGCTGGTCGATCAGGGCAAAGATCTCGGCTTTTGCGCCCACGTCGATGCCGCGCGTCGGTTCGTCCACCACGATCACCTTGAGCCCCTTGAGAAGCCAGCGCGACACCAGAACCTTCTGCTGGTTGCCCCCCGACAGAAGCTTGATCGGCTGGTCAAGCCCGGGGGTGCGGATGCGGAAGCGGTCGACATAATCCTGAACCGCCGCCCGTTCGCGCCGCCCGTCGATGAACGGCCCCTTCGCCCATTTGGGCAGCGAGGCAAGCGAGGCATTGGCCGTCACCTCGAGGTCGAGCATCAGCCCCTCGCGCTTGCGGTCCTCGCTCAGAAGGCCGATGCCAAGCCGCACGCCGGTGGCCGTGTCATGCGGCGAAAGGGGGGTGCCGTCGATCTCGATCCGGCCCGCCCGGATGCGGTCGAAACCGACGATGGCCTTGGCCAGTTCCGTCCGCCCCGCGCCCATCAGGCCGAAGAAGCCCACCACCTCGCCCGCCCGCGCGGTAAAGGCGATGTCGCGCAGCCCCGTCGCCGTCTCAAGATCCTCGACCGAAAGCATGATTTCGCCCGGCACATGCCCGCGCGTGCGGGGATAGAGCGCCTCGATCTTGCGGCCGATCATGTCGTGGATCAGGCTGTCCTCGGTATGCTCGGCCTTGGGTTTCGTCGAGACATGCCGCCCGTCGCGCAGGACGGTGACCGTGTCGGCGATGGCAAAGATCTCGTCCAGCTTGTGACTGACATAAAGGACCGCAATCCCCAGCCCGGTCAGGCGGCGGATGACGGCGAAAAGCTGCTCGACCTCGGCGGGGGTCAGGGACGAAGAGGGTTCGTCCATCACCACGATCCGGGCATCCTTGGCCAGCGCGCGCGCGATCTCGACCATCTGCTGCTGGCTGACGGGCAGGTCGCGGACCTTTGCGCGCGGATCGACGGCAAAGCCCACCCGGTCGAACAGGGCGCGGGCCTCGTCCTCGATCTGCCGCCAGCGGATCGAACCGCCGGGGCCCACGGGATATTCGCCCAGAAACAGGTTCTCGGCGACGGTGAATTCGTCGATCAGCGCGATTTCCTGAAACACGACCTTGACCCCGCGCGCGAGCGCGTCGCGCGGCGATTGCAGCGCCACCTCTTCGCCCCCGATCCGGATCGTGCCCTCGTCGGGCAGATAGACCCCGGCAAGGATCTTGATCAGCGTCGACTTGCCCGCCCCGTTTTCGCCCATCAGCGCATGAACCCGGCCCGGTTCAAGCCGCAGGCCCACATCCTCGAGCGCGACCACGCCGGGAAAGCGCTTGCCGATTCCCGTCATCTCGAGCGCCGGTGCCAGCGTCATGGCGTCAGTGTCCATCGCCCCGCCTCCGCACCTGATCAAGCCATGTGGCAAGGATGATGACGACGCCCGGCACCACCATCTGCAGGTCCTGGTTCCAGCGCAGGATGATGATGCCGTTGTCGATCACCTTGAGCACCAGTACGCCAAGGATCGTGCCAAGGATCGTGCCCCGCCCGCCCGACAGGCTGGTCCCGCCAAGGATCACGGCGGCCACGACCGTCAGCTCGAACCCGCGCCCCGCCGTGGGCTGGCCCGCATTCATGAGCGAGGCAAGGATCAACCCGGCAAGCCCCGTCAGAAGCCCGGTCAGGACGAACAGGGTGAAGCGCAACCGCTCGGGCCTGAGGCCCGCCAGCCGCGCGGCGGTGGCATTGGCGCCGACCGCATAGATCGACCGGCCCGCGACGGTGCGCGACAACACGATCCATGCAAGGATGCAAACGATAGTCGCAAGGATCACGGGGATCGGCACCGGGCCGACATAGCCGGTGGACAGCGTGGTGAAGGACGGGAGTTGATGACGGTTCTGCACCGCCTCGCGCGTGTAGAGATAGACGCCGCCCTGCAGGATCATCAGCGTGGCAATGGTGGCGATCAGCGAATTGACCCGAAGCCGGGTCACCACCACACCGTTGAACACGCCCACCAGACCGCCGAAGGCGATACCCGCGGCGGCGCCCAGGGCGAAGTTCCCGGTCTTGTTCGTCACATCCATCGCCACGCAGCCCGAAAAGGCCAGCGAGGCACCGACCGACAGATCGACCTCGGCCGAAATGAGCAGAAGCGTCATCCCCGCCGCCACGATCAGGACAAGCGCGCATTGCCGCAGGATGGCGACAAGGTTCTCGGCCGAGAAGAACTGCGCCGAGCCCAGCGAAAAGCCGATCACCAGCAGCACCAGAAGCCCGAGCAGGATCAGCTGCCCGTTGGCGGCAAGGCCCGTGGCGCGCGCCGGTGCGGCGACGGATGTGTCGGACATGGACTGCTCCGGTTCCGGATGGTCCCGGGCGCGCAGGACGCGCCCGGGATCGTTTCACGTCAAAGATCGGCGGCCGTCATCATGCAGGCGGCGGGTGCCTCGAGCTGGTTCACATTGTCCCAGTTGATCGTGCGCACGTCGCCTTCTACACTGTAGAACTGCTGCCATTCATCCCCCACCATCGGCGCGGTGGGCGAGACGATATGCTCTGGCAGGTCCTCGCCGTTGAACAGCGCGACCGCGGCGTCAAGCGTGGTGAAGCCCACCTTCTCGGGGAACATCGCCGCCTCGATCCGCCAGGCGGGTTCGGTCTCCATCGCGTTGATGAAGGCCAGCCCCTCGCCCCCGGTGCCGACGACCAGCAGGTTGTCCTGATCGCGGCCCGAGGCCTTCCACGCCTGCAGCCCGCCCTGTGCGGAACTGTCGTTGATGCCGTAGATGATGTTGATCTCGGCATTCTGCGCCAGCGCCGCCGCCGACACCTCGAGCGAGCGGTCGGGGTTGCCGCCGCCGTCAAGGTCATGGACCATCACCGCATCCGGGATCACCGTCTGCAGCCCGTCCATGAAGCCCATCGACCGCAGCACCGTGGCCGACAGAAGCGGCAGGCCCACGTTCATCACCCGCGCCTCGCCGCCCAGATGCTCCATCGCGTGCGCCCCGGCGGCAACACCCGCGTGATAGCCGGTGTCATAGTCGCAGATCGCGACCATCGTGGTCATGCCGCGCACCGGGTTGCCTTCCAGCACCACGGGCAGCCCCTCTTCGCCGGCGCGGCGCAGAAGCTGGACCACGCCTTCCTCGTTCACGGGCGTGATGATGAGGACATCGACGCCCTGCGCCATGAAGTCTTCGGCGGCGGCGATCTGCCGGGCCACGTCAAGGTTGGCGTCCCGCACCTCGAGCTGGATGCCCAGTTCGTCGGCCCGGTCCTGCATCCCCTTGATCACGTTCTGGTACCACTCGTGCGTGGCGTAGTTGACGATATAGCCGATCCGTTCCGGCGTTTCCGCCACGGCAAGGCCCGCCGTCAGGGCAAGGGCCGCAACGCCGCCGAAAAGCATGTGGTTGAGCCGTTTCATTCCATTCCTCCCGAGCGGTCCGCTCCTCTTTCCGCAAAGGCCCCCGACCGCGACAGGGCCTTCGTCCGTGGTGTCGGCGGCACGTCACATCGCGCCGACCCCGCCTTTCGCACACGGCAGGCCCACCCCTCCTCCGGGACGGGCTTGCCGCGTCGATGTCTCTGCACTCCGGTCACGCATCGGCGGCCTGGGCTTGCGTGTCGTCAAGGCAGGCGACAAGCCCCGCCCGGTCGCGGGCGAGGATCTCGTCCAGAAGCGAGGCGCGATCGCGCGCGGCGACGAATTCCAGCCGCCTCAGGCCCAGCGGGTCGATCTGGCTGCGCAAGACTGCAAGGGTCGCCGCATCGGGCAGGTCCATCTCGCGGCAATCGGGGGCAAAGCGCACCTCCCATCCGGTCGCCGCGCGGATCGCGTCATGGCCCACCCCGGGCAGGGTTTCGGTCACGACAAGCGTGCCCTCCTCTTCGTCCAGCCGCAACAGGCACAGGTCGGTCAGGACGGTCGTCCCGCCCGGCCGGTAGCCCAGTTCGGCCCGGCGCGCGCCGGTCACGCCCCGGGCAGAGCTGGCGACAGCCACCTGTTCGACAAGCGTGCGGGGCGAATGGCGGGTGACATACAGCACGTTCTGCGCATGCATGTTGGCCACGTCCGACATGCCGCCCTGCCCGGCAAGGCGCAGGGGCGCGCCCGAGGGTTTGGTCAGTTCAAGGTTGTTGACCCGGCCCCGCCGATCCACCTGCGCCGCACCGATGATCTCATGCGTGACGCGGCCGGCCTGATAATAGGCGGCATAGGTATCCTCGCCCCCGGCATGTGCGGCGGCGGTGGCTGCGTCCAGCACCTCGTAAAGCGACAGGCTTAGCGGGCCGGGCGGCACGTCAAGATGGCCTGCGGTGAAGGTCATCAGCATCATGCCCGGCGCATGGGTCGCCCGCGCCAGCCGATAGGCGACATTGGCCAGGGGCGAGACGGCGCCTGCGCTGGCGAAAGTGGCGTCGTCCAGCATCCGCGACAGGCGGATGGCCATGATCTCGTCCACCGTGGGCGGGTCGTCGGCCGGCTTTGCGGCAAAGGCTCCGGCCCGGATGGCCTTCGGGGCAAGGCGCGCCGCCGCGCGCAGATCCGGCGCGATCCTGCGATCCGCAAGCGCCGCCACAAGGGACGGCGCATCAAGCGCTGTCCGGATCGCCTGCCAGCCGGTCACGTATTGCGGCAGGCAGGATGTGGGCGCGGCCCCGCCGGGCACATGCGCGATCGCACCGATCAGCGGACGCGGGATCACCGTCAGCCGCCCCATCCCGGCAAGCGCGCCTTCGGGCACGATCTCGTCCACCGTCACCAGAACATCGCGCGCGGCCCCAGCCAGCAGCACGTCAAGCGCGCGGGCGCCAAGGATCGCCACATTGCCCGCCGCATCCGCATAGGGTGCATGGATCAGCGCCACATCCGGGCGCACCGCCGCGACCCGGCCATAGCTGCGGCCCGACCCCTCGTCCTGCGCGACGCACAACCCGGGACAGCGGTCCGCCATGTCCGACCCTTCGGGCAGTTGCACCGGAAGGTAAGGCAGGTTGCGCATCCCGGCCTCGAGCGCCGCGATCATCGCAAGCGCGGGCCAGTCGTGTACGGGAAGGCCGCGCGCTTCGGCCACGGCGCGGAACCGGGGCGGCAGGCCGAAGATATCAAGGCTGGAGAAACACAGGTCGATCCGCGCGATCCGCCCCGCCTCGAGCAGGATTTCCAGGGGCAGACCCCCGCCCCATGAAAACCACCTCAGGCCCCCCGGCCCGACCTTGGCAAGCTGCAGAAGTGCCGCCACCGGCACCCGCGCGAAGTGATGCCCCCCCACCGCGATCCGCGCCCCTTCCGGAATGCGCGCGACCAGTTCCTCGAGCGGGACGATGCGGGGTGTCATCTCATCCCGCCCCCACCACGCCGGCCCCAAGATTGCGCGAGATCGTCCGGGCCGCCTCGAGCACCATCGCGCGGGCCTCGTCCCGCGGCACGGTGGCCGCACGCTGCGGAACATAAGGCAGGGTCAGCGCCGCAACCGCCCGACCCTGATGGTCAAAGACCGGGGCCGCGATATTTGTGACACCCGAAACGGCCAAGGATTCGCGCATCTCGTATCCTGCCGCGCGGATCTGCAGGGCGCGGGCCTCGACCGCCGCGATCTCTTCGGGGGTTCGCCCCTCGTCGCGCAGCCAGTCCAGCAGCTGGTCGCGCCGCCGGTCGCCCGCGAAGGCGTAGAGGACCGTCCCGCCGCTGGTCTCGGCAAAGTCGAACTTCGCGCCCAGCATGACGGAATAGCGCATCGGCAGCGGATTATCGACCTGCAGGACGATCAGGAACTCATGCCCGCTCAGCACGCCCAGATGGCACGATTGCAGCGCGGCGGGGGCCAGCGACTGCATCACATGCAGCGCCGAATCCGACAGGCGCCGGACCGAGGGCATCCGGTGCGCAAGATCGAACAGCTTCAGCGACAGCCGATAGCCGTCCGAGGGCACCCGCTGATACAGGTAACCCCGCGCCTCGAGGACGACCAGCAGGCGATAGACCTCGTGGACCGACCGGCCCATCAGATTGGCGATCTCGGTCGCGGTCAGACCGCCGACCTGCGCCGCCATGAATTCAAGGATATCGAGTGCCTTCTCGGCCGCAGGCACCGAATAGACCCGCTTTCCGGTGCCCGACTCGCTTCCCGCCGTGCTTTCGTCGTTCATGCCATGGCCTCGGTTCCGTCCGGCACGATCCGGCCATAGGCCTCGTTCAGCCAGTCCGCGAAGGCGGCCTCTCCGGTTCCGGTCGCCACCACATCGGCGATCCTGAGGGTCGCCTCGTGGAAGAAGGCGATATAGCCCGGCGGCCGTGTTCGCAGCCATGCAGCATCCAGCGCGGGCAGGGTCGCGGCGAAGAAGCCGTTCGAGAGGTGATTGGCGGTTTCCGAGGTCCAGGCGCTGCGGCTGCCGGGCTGGCCGCCGTGTTCGACATAGGGTCCGGACTGAAAGCCCGGGCTGCACAGATGCATCGCATAGGCGAAGGCCGCTTCGGGATTGCGCGACTGCGCGCTGATGCCGATCCCGGCCCCGCCAAGGACGGTCCGTGCCGGGGCCTGCGCCACCCGGGGCGGGGCGGCAAAGCGGATCGGCCCGGTCGTGCTGTAATTCACATAATTGAAAAGCCAGGGCACATAGGCCACCTCGTCGGTGGCGGCCATGTGATCGAGGCACCGGATCGGGTTCCAGCCCCGTGATGCCGGATGAACGACAGAGAACAGGCGGCGCAGCATGCCGATCCCCTCCCTGCTCAGCTCGGGGTCGAGGAACCGACCATCCTGCCCGCGCCCCGGGTCGGCTCCGCTCGAGGCGGCAATGGACAGGAAGGTGCCCATCAGATCCGTGGGGTTTGCAGGCCAGCCAACGAAAAGACCCCGCGGCCTCAGGCGCTCTGCCAGCGCGATGACATCGTCCAGCGTCTCTGGCAGCACTTCGCCTGCCTGGGACAGCAGATCGGGCCTCGCGGCGGCGGTCTGTCCCGCAGCATCTATCGGCAGCCCCCAGAGACCGGACCCATAGCTGTAGGATGCCCAGGATTGCCCGACTGAGTCCTTTGCGAAGGTTTGAAGGTCCTCTGCTGTCAGGAAGGCTGACAGGTCGTGAAGCAGACGCTTTTCGGCGATGTCCCCGACAAAGGGATGATCGTAGATCAGAAGGTCGTAATCGCTGACGAAGTCGGACAGATCGCCTTCGCCGAAGGAATACAGGCTCCGCCTGTCCCAGATCACGTCCTGACCCGTCGATGCCTTCCATGGCTGGATGCTCGCTTCCAGCGGCCCCCAGCAGCGGCGATGATCCCAGGCGATGCCCTTGAGTGTCAGCATGCTGGATCCCCTTTCCAGCGATTCCCAAGCCCACATTAAGCCACTTTTCATATGTGTAAACAGTTTTCTTATGGGAAAAATCTTCGATGGCACGCCTCGAAAGCCGCCAGGTGGGTGCTGGCGGGAGCGCAGGATCGAGCGGGCCGATACGGACAGGCCATCCTGCTGGGTGACGTTTTCGGAACTTGCCCACCCCGGCTGACCCGCCGCCGAAGGGTGAATGCTGGACGCCGGCAAGGGATCATGACTGGATGCCCCCCGACAGGTGTGGAGAGGCGCGCCAAAAGGACCCGCTTCGAGTGCAAGCGCAGCGTCTGGGCCGCGAACAGGACCGGACCGTCTCGCGGCTGATCCTGACGCCACGCTCGTTCAGAGGATCCCGTGCGTTCGTGAGCGAGAGAGCGGGAACCGGAAGTTCAACAATGACCGCCAGGCGGATGATCCTGGCCCGCGTCTTGAAGTCCTTGAAGGGGCCGTGCCCGCTCATCCGGGACCGCTACCCAGCCACCAGACCCGCCGCAAGCAAAGGTCCCCGACAGGACCGCTGGAGTCGTTTCCCCCGGAATGGGCGGATCAGAAACGCCTGGGTAGCCACCGCTTCTCGATCCGGCAGACCATCGTGTAGGCCGGGTCGAAGACATTGCCTACGTCATAGCGCACGGTCTGCCCCATGAGATGGCTGGCCGCGACCGGGCTGAGGCCGTAGTCGTGGACAAGCCAGTTGAACATGTCGGTCGTCGCATGCTGCAGCGCCTGGTCAAGCGGCCTTGCGTTGCCGACCGAGAAGATATGGGTCGCATCCTCGCCGCGCGGCCATACCAGGCCCCGGCCCTTCTCGACTGTCAGGCGCACCTCGACCTCGAAGCAGGTCTCGATACCGGTCCCGACAATCTCGCCGTCACCTTGCGTCGCATGGCAGTCGCCGAGGAAGAAAAGCGCGCCGGGCGCAGCGACAGGAAACCAGACGGTCGTTCCCGGGCCGAACCCGCGGTAGTCCATGTTGCCGCCGTTCTCGGCGCTGGTCGCCGTCGAAAACGCCTGCCCCAAGGCCGGCGCCACACCGAAGCAGCCGATCATGGGCTCAAGGGGCAGGATCAGATCCTCGAGGCCGGGGACCACCGGGTCAAGGGTTGCAGTCTGCGCCTGCAGGTCGATCCGCCAGTTGACCTTGTCCCTTGGCGGGAGCTTGCCCGCTGCCTCGGGATCAACGACATTTTCAGCAAGCGAAGCAATGGTCCATCCGGTGGGCCGGATCGGAGTCATGC
Source organism: Rubellimicrobium sp. (assembly GCA_020832515.1). Classification (GTDB taxonomy): domain Bacteria; phylum Pseudomonadota; class Alphaproteobacteria; order Rhodobacterales; family Rhodobacteraceae; genus JAFIEN01. The sequence goes on from JAFIEN010000006.1 coordinate 30,805, forward strand.
GGAGGATTTCTACCTTAAGTGCGTCACCCGGCTCTGCTCCCACCACGAAGATCGGGCCGTTCATCGGGTTGGGATCCGGCGCTCGCTTCACGCCGTCCTTGTCGACGCCATGCGCGTCGATGGTTTCGGTGATCACCGTGTCACCTGACTCAACGGTCAGGCTGGCCGGCACGGAGCCGAGGACATTGTGCCATTTGTCTGCGACAAAGTGATGCGTTTTCATCCTGATGACCTAGCAATGCGTTCCGATGGTAGCAAGGCTGAAAGCCGGAGGCAGGATGACCTGCCCCGATCGAGTGGTCCGGTTTCAGTCTTCGTGCATGACGGGTCTTGGCGGTACGGTCGGGCGGCTCATCCGGGACCGCCAGTCAGCCCCCTGCCCCGCCTCAGGCCAGGTTCTTCTGATAGGACCCGCGGGACCATGTCGGCCCGAACCGGGTGCCGGTGAACCCCGGAGAGGCCATCACCCTCCGCGGCTTCGAGGGCAGCGACCTTCGCCTGGAAATCTGCGCGCGCGGGATCGTTCGCCCTGACGGCGCGACCGTCACCCCCGAGCACGGATACGACTTCTTGCGACGCCCGCCTGCGGCCATCGCGGGAATGCCGCCGCCTCACAAAGCCTTGAACCTGCCCGCGCGATGGGCCAGTCTGCATCAAGGGAAAGAACCCGCAGGTGGAAAAGGCCAAGCCTACGGTGAACGTGGCGGGAGAGTGCATGGTACCAGGTACGCCCGAAGGGTTTCTTCAGTTCGACAGGGTCCAGAAGAGCTACGACCAGACGACCCTCGTCGTCAGGGACTTCAATCTGGATGTGGCGAAGGGCGAGTTCGTGACGCTTCTTGGTCCTTCGGGGTCGGGCAAGTCGACGGTCCTGATGATGCTCGCCGGCTTCGAAAGCCTGACCAGCGGCGACATTCGCCTGCAGGGTACCTCGATCGCACGGACGGCGCCATACAAGCGCGACATCGGCATGGTTTTCCAGAACTATGCCCTGTTCCCGCACATGACCATCGCCGAGAACCTCGCCTATCCACTGAAGCTCAGAAAGCGCCCCGCTTCCGAGATCAAGGCCAAGGTGCAGGAATACCTCGACCTCGTGGAGCTGGGCGATTTCGGCACCCGCACGCCCGCGCAGCTCTCGGGCGGGCAGCGGCAGCGGGTGGCGCTCGCGCGCGCGCTCATCTTCGCGCCGCGGCTCGTGCTGATGGACGAACCGCTTGGCGCGCTCGACAAGAAGCTGCGCGAGCAGATGCAGCTGGAGATCACCCGTCTGCACAAGCAGCTGGGCTTCACGGTGATCTACGTCACTCACGACCAGACCGAGGCGCTGACGATGTCGAACCGCATCGCAGTGTTCAACGCCGGCATCGTCCAGCAGTGCGACGCGCCGGACGTGCTCTACGAGACCCCGCGCAACGGCTTCGTGGCCGATTTCATCGGCGAGAACAACTTCCTCCCCGGAGAGGTCGTGGGCCTGACCGACACGGTGGCCGAGGTGCGCATCTCCTCGGGAGACGTCGTGCGCGCGCGCCGGGCCGACGCGGACCGCGTGGGCATGCGCTGCCAGATATCGGTGCGGCCGGAAAAGCTGTTCCTCATGCCCTCCGACCATGCCTTCGACACCAAGTTCACCGCGCGCTTCACCAACCGGCTCTACGTGGGCGACTTCATCCGCTACTTCTTCAGGCTTCCCGATGGAACGGAACTCGTCGTCAAGGTGCTGAATGATCTGGCGGCGCCCGAATACGCCGACGACCAGGAAGTGACGCTCATCGCCGCGACCAAGGATTGTTCGGCCTTCGCACCGCACAAGGCCGTTCATGAGGACGGGACATAACCCGCCCGAGACAGACCACCAACAGAGGAGACAACCAATGACAACAACGACACGACTTCTGGCAGCAACCGCACTTGCGGTGATGGCCGTTCCCGCGGCGGCGCAGGACCTGACCGTGGTATCCTTCGGGGGCGCCTATGGCGCGGCACAGCGCACGCACATGATCGACCCGTTCATGCAGGAGACCGGCGTCAACATCCTGTTCGAGGACTATTCGGGCGGCATCGCCGAGATCAAGGCGCAGGTCGAGGCCGGCAACATCCTCTGGGACGTGGTCGACATCGAGGTGATCGACCTCGAGCGCGCCTGCTCTGAAGGGCTTCTCGAGGAGATCCCGCGCGACATCCTGCCCGCCGGCGACGACGGCACGCCCGCGCTCGAGGACTTCTACCCCGAGGCGCTCGCCAGCGAATGCGGCGTCGGCGTGATCTTCTGGTCCACGATCTTCGCCTACAACCAGACTGCCTTCCCGGACGGCGGCCCCAAGACCATCGCCGAGGTCTTTGACACCGAAGCCTTCCCGGGTCCGCGCGCCCTGCGCC